>JALZBE010000551.1 GCA_030947665.1 Vulcanimicrobiota bacterium
GTTCCGACGGCATCACGGCCGCCGGGATGACGAACTTCGCGGTCAAGGACAAGAAGGGCAAGAAGGTCGCGATCCTGCACGCGAGCGACGCGTTCGGCACCGGCGGCGCCGACCAGATCGTGATGAACCTCGAGAAGATGGGGATGAAGCCGGTCGCCAACGAGCAGTACCCGAAGGACGCCAAAGACTTCACCGCCGAGATCCTCAAGATCAAGCAGTCAGGCGCGGACGTGCTGCTGATGTACATTCAGAACCCGAGCGACACGGCGATCATCCTCAAGCAGATCCACTCGCTCGGCCTAAACGTGCCGATCGTCGGCTCGCCGTCGCTCGGCAACCAGACGGCGATCGAGGTCGCCGGCAAGGACGCCTACGGCACCTACTGCGCGCTCGACTTCATCGTCGGCTTCAACTCGAACGTCGCGACGCATTTTCTCACCGCGTTCTTCAAGAAGTACCACCACTTGCCGGACGTCGGTACCGGTTCGGGCTGGGTCTATGACTCGATCTACATGCTGGCCGACACGTACAAGAAGCAGAAGGGGACCGATCCGAAACAGACGATCGCGTCGCTGAAAGCGATCAAGAAGTGGGACGGCGTGCTCGGCACCTTCAGCGCCGACGCCGAGGGCAACATGATCCACTCGGTCTCGATCGGGCAGAATCAGGACGGCAAGCTGCACCTCGTCAAGAAGGTCTCGGGCTGACGTGCACTTCGACCCGGTCGCCAACATGCAGCTGCTGATCAGCGGGCTGGCGGTCGGGTCGATCTACGCGCTCGTCGCGCTGGGCTTCGTCCTCATCTACAACGCCGTGGGCGTGGTGAACTTCGCGCAGGGCGAGTTCGTCATGCTGCCGTCGTACGTCGCCGTGACGTTCATGCTCCCTGCCATCGCCGTGTTCGGCACGATCGTCCACTGGCAGGTCCCCGTGATCGGCGTGTACGTGCTCGTCCTGCTCTTCATGGTGGCGTTCGCGCTGTTGTTCAACCGCATCGCGTACCACCCGCTGCGGGATCGCGGCTGGATGCCCGTCGTGATCTCCACGATCGGCGTCTCCATCTTCCTGCGCAACGCCGTGCAGCAGGTGTGGGGCAGCCAGCCGATCGTGATGCCGAGCCTGTTCTCGGTCGACACCATCTTCCTGGGCCCGCTGCGCATCCGCCCGCAAGACATCCTCATCCTCGGCGTCACGGCGGTGCTCATCGCGTTCCAGTTCTACCTGTTCGAGCGCACGACGCTGGGCAAACAGATGCGCGCCACGGCGCAGGACCGTGGAACGGCGCGGCTCATCGGGATTCGCGTCAGCCGCATCGTGACGATCACGTTCGTGTACAGCGCGGTGCTCGGCGCGGTCTCGGGCCTCCTCGTCGCACCGTTGTTCACGGTCACCAAGGAGATGGGCGCGTTGATTGCGCTCAAAGCGTTCGCGGCGAGCATCGTCGGCGGCTTCGGCAGCATCCCCGGCGCGATCATCGGCGGGCTCACGATCGGCGTGATCGAGACGTTCGGCGGCTTCTACGTCTCGTCGTCGTACGTCGACGCGATCGCGTTCGTCATCCTGATCAGCGTGCTGCTGATCCGTCCCCAGGGACTGTTCGGCGAACGCGTGGCGGAAAAAGCCTAATGAACAACAGTGTTGCCCTGAGCCTCTCGAAGGGTGCGCCACTCCTCGTCCTCATCGCGGTGCTGGCGCTGATCCCGGCGTTCGTGCATTCGGACTACCTGCTCACGCTGTTCGACACCGCGGGAATCTACGCGATCGTCGTGATGGGCCTCGGAATTCTGCTCGGCTTCGCCGGCCAGCTGTCGCTCGCGCAAGCGGCGTTCCTCGGGATCGGCGCGTACACGTCAGGGTTTCTCACCGTGAACCTTGGCTGGCCGGTGTGGGGCGCCATGCCCGCAGCCATGCTGCTGAGCGCGCTCGTCGCCTTGATCGTCGGCTACCCGTGCCTGCGCCTCTCCGGCCACTACCTCGCGCTCGCGACGATCGGCTTCGGCATCATCACGCAGCTCGTGCTCATCAACTGGAAGACCGTCACCAACGGTAGCGACGGTATGGGCAACATCCCGCCGCCGCACATCGGCTCGTTCGTGTTCGACACCTATGGACGCTACTATTACATCGTGCTCGTCGCCGTGCTCGTGTGCGCGTATGTCGCGTGGCGGATCAAGACGACGCGCGTCGGGCGCGCGCTCGAAGCGATCCGCGAGAACGAGATCGCCGCGCGCGCGACCGGGATCGACGCCACGCGCTACAAGATCATCGCGTTCGTGCTCGCCGGAACGTACGCGGGCCTGGCCGGCAGCCTGCTCGCGCACATGACGAAGTTCATCAGTCCGGACTCGTACTCGTTCGACCAGTCGGTCGTCTTCCTGGTGATGCTGATCGTCGGCGGCTCCGCGTCGATCAGCGGCGCGATCCTCGGCGCGGTGCTGCTGTGGTTCTTGCCCGAAGTGCTTCGCCCGCTCAAGACGTCGTACATCATGGTGTACGGCGCGGCTGTGATCGCCATGATCGTGTTCATGCCGCGCGGGCTCGTCGGGTTGCTCGAAGCGCTCCGCGCACGCTTGGTGCAACGCCCTCCCGCGGAGATCGCATGAGCGCGCCGGGCGCTGCGGCCCCCGACGCCGTCGCCGCGGCAGAGACCGGCCTGCTCGAGGTGCGCGGCCTCGTCAAGCGCTTCGGCGGCGTCACGGCCGTCAACGGGCTCAACATGACGGTGCGCG
>JALZBE010000110.1 GCA_030947665.1 Vulcanimicrobiota bacterium
GTGCTCGGCGGCGCCGGAACGGCCGCGGCGCTTGCGACGACGTTCGCCGCCGTCACGGTGCTGGCCGCCGCATGGAACGCCGTCGACGGAGCGGACCGCGCACGCTGGTTCGGAGCTCGCTTCGCACCAGTCTCAGCGTACGTGCAGACGGCGTGGCTGACGGCGCTCGTCGTGCTCACCCTCTCGATCACCGTTGCATTGAATGCGCCCGCGCCGCACATCGTCTACCGCGCCTTTTGACGCCCATCGAATCGCTCAGAAGCGACTGATGAGCTCGATCAGCATCAGGTTGGGCATCATGAAAAAGCACAGCAGCCGCATACCGAACGCGATGCCGGGCATCGGGCCGGCGACTTGCTTCCCGCCCAGCGACGCGAGCGTCGCC
This sequence comes from Vulcanimicrobiota bacterium, assembly GCA_030947665.1. GTDB lineage: Bacteria > Vulcanimicrobiota > Vulcanimicrobiia > Vulcanimicrobiales > Vulcanimicrobiaceae > Vulcanimicrobium. Next base: position 386 of record JALZBE010000110.1, read on the forward strand.
GAAGCGGCGCCCAGGTCGGCGACTTCGTATGCGATGTGATAAAATCTCGTCCCCGACTTCAGGACGCTCGTCAAAACGCTGCGGCCCTCGAGATTACAGACGAGCTCGATGCGCGGGCCGGCGCCCGTGAGAAACCGCGCGCGCACGCCTTGAATCTCGTCGACCCAGTCGGGTCCTTCGCGCGCGTAACCGAGCGCGCGGAACAGCCCTTCGTCGTGGTCCAGCTCACGGCACGCGACCCCGACGTGGTGAAATGCGAAGCCGGCCAAATTCGTGTCGAGAATACCAAGTTATACGGCTATAGCCGGCGGTGCCCCTGGCCGCCGTACGGGAGAGTCTCCGGCACGGCCGGAATGAACCGACGTATGAACCGGTTCCTCGCGCACTCCCTCGCAGCGGTCGCACTGCTAGCGCTCGTTCCTACCGCCGCCGGTGCCGGCGAACCGGCGTTCCAAGGCAAGACGGTCGTCGTGACGGCCACCGACGGCGCGCTCGTGGTCTGGGATGCGACGCCGGAGCTGATCGAGATCGTGCACGCCAAACTCAGCGACCAGGCCGCGAACGCGAAGCTCGAGCGTGACGGCCTCAGCGCGCTGTCCACCGAGCTGTCGTCGCTTGCGAAGTCGAATCCGACCGTCACGCTGCGCATCATCTATCAGAAAACCGGCGACGTGAACCCGGCCTACCGCGCGGCGACCTTCTCCGGCGTCGAACGCTACGCGAACATCGTCATGAGCGGCAAGGACGCGTTCGCGGACCGCGACCGGTGGACGAAGCTGCGCCGCGACAAGCCGCTGCCGCGCTGGATCCGCTACACGATCACCGGAGCGCTGCCGCCTCGGTAACGGCGCCGGTTCGGCCATCATGACAAACGTGACGCGGCGCCTGGTCGGTATCGCCGGGTTGACCGCCGTCGCGCTCGCTGTGTCCGCCGCGACCATCGGTGCCGAAAACGTCGCGGTCGGTGCGGCGTTTCGCGAGCTTCCGCGGCTCACGACGGATTTTTCGCCGGCATTTTTCAGCCGCGAGATCGACTCGCTCGCCGGGCACCGCGAGGCGAGGGTGTTCCTTGGCGACTCCGTGCTGTGGGGCTATCGTCTGCGTGCCGACGAGGCGGCCGTGACGATCCTCGCGCGCCGCGGCTGCGACTGCACGAACCTGTCGTTCAAAGCCGGGAGCCCGGCCAACGACTATGCGGTGTTGCGCCTGCTGCACGTACGCGGCGTTCGCGCGCGGGCGGTCGTGCTCGAAGTAAACCAGAAGGCCTTCAACGTCGCGGACCCGTCGTACCAGACGCTGCATCCGGCGATCGCCGACCTGGCCGCGCCGCTGCTCGATGCGCCGGACCGCGCGCTGCTCGATCTCCGCCGCCCGACGCCGACCTGGTACGACCGGGCACTCTCCGAACGCTGGCTCGTGTACGCGATGCGAACCGACATTCGCGAGACGCTCTTCGGCGAGGCGGACGCCGCCCCGCAGCCCGAACCGACCGCGGCCGATTTCGAGGGGAGCTACAACCTGCATCCGCTGGACGAGAAGAACGTCGCGGTGCATTTTTTGGAGAAGACCGCCGACGTCTTGCGCGCGGACGGCGTCCGCGGTGTCGCGTTCTTGACGCCGACCAACCACCGGCTGCTGCACCGGTATATCGACAACGCCGCATACCGCGCGAACGCGGCATACCTGCGCACGCTGCTCGAGCGGCGCGGCGTGCGCGTGCTCGATCTCGACACGGCGTTCGCTGCGGACGACTTCTTCGACAACGATCACCTCAAAGCGGACGCCCAAGGGCGGCTCGCCGCGATCCTCGGCGCGGCATTACGGTGAAGCGTTCGTCACCTTCGCGTCGAACATGCGCAACGTCAGATCGCGCGGGTCATTCGGGATACGAATCGTCCCGGCGGGACGGCTCAGCGCGACGTCGAGCGGCACCGCGGCGGCGGGGACGTCGACGTCGATCTCTTGATCCCGGTCGACGTGAACGCGCCGCGTCCGGCCGCCGGTGGTGACCGCGAGATCCAGCTTGCCCCCGGCGGACGGACCCGGTGCGACCTCGAGCCGCAGCACGCGCCGAACGCGTGAGGCGGCGACGCGAAGATGCGCCGTGCGCTTCATCCATCGGAACGTGCGGTTCTGATACGTTTCGAACGGATACCATTGCGAATTGTCCAGCAACTCCACGCCCGTGCCCACGATGTCGGGGAGGAAGCCCAACGCTTCCAGCCGCCCCCAGACCATCCGCGGATCGGCGCGATCGATCGGGGACACGCCCGACGCGGTCATCGCGATGTCGTGGTCGCCCGGACCGGGGCTCGGGAACTGTACCTCGGTGTAGGTCGACGGGATCGCGACGAACTGCTTGACCGGCCGGCCGTCGATCGAGACCGCGATCGTGTGCTCGTCCGTGCCGGGCGGCACGTTCACGCGCAACCGGAAATACCCGCCAGCCGGCGCTTTCATGCGGGCGCGCACGGTCCCGCTCATCCAGCCGTCTTCGTAAATCCCGGAGAAAAGAAACGACCGGTCGAACAGGTCCTTCGGAAACGTTGAAACGATCGACGGCGCCGCCGGTAGCGCGCCGACGAGGCTGATGTCGCGGCCGTACGTCGCGAAGCGCCGCGGCACGAGATCGACGTCGCCCCCGAACAGCGACATCAGCCACGAGCGCGGCGCCTCGAAGTGCAACGTACGTTGCCCGAACCGCAGCACGACGTAGCGGTGGCCGAATGCCTCAAAGGGCCGCACTTGCGGCGTCACGATGCGCGCCGCGCCGTTGCCGAGGCCGGCGACCTTCTTCGTGGTCGTACCCGTGATCGTAACCTGCGGAAGATCGTCGACGCGCCCGGGGTTCAGCGTCCCGGTCAGCTCGAGGCGAAAACGCACCGCCGGATCGCCGTTGATCACCTCGAGCAGCATCGACGTCCCGACCGTCGCAACGGTGCCGGCGTGGGTGAACGGATCGGGCTCGACCGGGCCGACGGCGTAGGAGCTGAGCTGCGTGTACGGAGGGAAGCCGAGATCCGAGTCGACGAGCGCCAGCCAGTTCCGGACGTTCCGCGACGGTACGGCGCGCACGTCGAACACCTCGGTGCCCGCGCTGCGATTGAAAATCGTCAAGTCCGGCCCGGTCTCGATCAAGACGTCGTTCGGGTCCGGCGTCGTCGCAGGCGGGATGTACGTGCCCACGCCCTTGCCGTCGACAACGATCTTCTGCTGCACGAACTCCTTGCGGCGCTGGGACGCGCGGCGGAACGCCGTATCCCGCATCGTCGTGGGCCAGCCGACGATCGTGCGCTGATGGTGACGGTCCACCGCACCGTAAGCGAACGAGTACGGATCGAGCGTGCGATAGGACAGTGCGTGACCGAAGAACGCCGCGCCTTCGATCGTCGCCAGGTTCGGCAGTAGCGCGTCCGTGCGGAACGCCACGCGCGGCGCGGTTTTTTCGTATTCGCTTTCGATGCGGTCGAGCTGCGCGTAGAGCCCGTCGGTCGAGGCCGCGTGGAGCGCGGTGTAGTTCGCGTTGACGTGCGCGAACGCGTCGGCGGTCGAGCCGAGATTCACCTCGGTCGCGAACGCGGTCAGGGCGATCGCGACGGTGAGCACGGCGGCGACGCTCCACGGAGCGCGGATGCGCGAAGCGCGCGACAGCCGCCCGGACACCGCGACGACCGCCGCGGCCGCGAACGGCGCGATGAACGGCTGGAGGATGAACGCCATCTTGAACAGGCCGTAGCTGCTGCGCCCTTTGAACAGATACAACATGAACAGGATGACCGCGGCCGCCATGCCGTCGGCATATCGCCCGCGCCGCAGCGCCCGGATACTCGCCGCTGCCGCCGTGAGCAATGCGACGAACCCCGCGACGATGGCAATCGAGAGCCACGGTTCGGGCAGGCCGTCGAGCGGGGCGAAACCCCATAGGTTCGCGAGCCCCGATGGAACCAGATAGTAGTTGATCGCTCCGACGCCTTCCGCGGCCACGACCGAACCGATTTTGAAGAGCGTGGACAACGTCGCGAGGAGGGTGAACACCTGGATGTTGAGCAGCACCAGCATGGTGCCCAGCGCCGCCGCCGCCGCCGGGGCAGCCGCGATCAGAAACGCGCGCAGGTCGCGCCGGTGCGCGTATAATACGAACGGCGCGGTGACGCAAGCGCCGAGCACGGCGATCGGCGAGATCTCGGGATAGATCAGCATCATCGTCACGGCGGCGCAGCCGATCGCGGCGCCGCGTTGCCATGACGCCCGCCCGCTGTCAGCGATTTGCACGAGCGCGACGACGCCGACCAGCGCGGCCTGCCCCGCGAGCTGCGGCATGAGCTGCTGGTACAGCGCATACAGCAGCAAGGGATTGGCCACCGCGATCAGCGTCGCGGTCACGTACGTGCGCAGGCTCAGTCCGCGGTCGAGCGTCAGCGCCGCCGTCGCCATGATCAGCGCGCCGAAGATCGCGACCTCGACGAGCATGTAGATCTCGTACGTCGCGACGCGAAAGACCGCCGCCGCGACGGCGACGAGCGCATCGGCGCCGTAGCGGTTTGGCGGCATAACCTCCCAGAACCACGCATTGCGCGCCGCGTCGACGTTCGAGCGAAGCGTCGCGAGGTCCGCGACGTCGAAGAAGCCGTGGCGCAGAAAGTTCGCCGCGGAGTTGACGTACAGGCCCATGTCGGGGTTGCTGTTGCCGGCCCACGCGAAACCGAACGCGAGGATCGGTGCGCCGGCCAGCAGCATGCCCGCGGCGATCGCCGGCGACAGATCTCGCAGCTCGCTCCAGGCGATCTCGGGCCGGCGCACGACGACGACGGCCGCGGCCGCGGCGGCCAGCGCCAGCGTGAGCGCGAGCCCGAACGATTGCACGGGGATGCCCATCCGATTGAGCGACAGCGTGAGGGCGAGCAGGACGCCGATCCCCGCCACCGGCGAGACGAGCACGACCGCCGTCGGGATCCGGCGCGCGAACGCCGCCGCAACCCCGATGCCCAGCAGCATGAAGTACGCGAGAAGCACCGGCGCGAGCAGCAGCAGCATCTACCGTCGTCTCACGTCAGCCGCAGCGGGAGCTAAAATTTTCCCACGCCATAGTGCTCGCGGCACCACGGCAGCGTGCGCTCGAGCCCCGCGTCGAGGTCGAACGTCGCCTCGAAGCCGAGTACGTCTTTCGCCTTGCGAACGTCGGGGACGCGGCGGCGCGTGTCCTCGAAGTCCGGACCGTAGGCTTCTTCGTACGAGAGGTGCGCGATCTCCGACGTGGAGCCGAGCCGGTCGCGCACGATCGTCGCCAGCTCGTTGATCGACAGCTCGTGCTGCGACCCCACGTTGAAGACCTGGCCGACGGCCGCGTCGCTTGCCGCGGCGAGGATCGAACACCGCGCGCTGTCTTCCACGAAGGTGAAACACCGCGTCTGCTTGCCGTCGTCGTGCACGGTCAGCGGCTGCCCGCGCAAGGCCAGCGCCGCGAACCGGGCGACGACTTGGCCGTCGCCGCGCTCGTGCATGCGCGGGCCGTAGGTGTTGAAGTAGCGCACGATCGTCGCGCGCAAACCATGGCGCGCGTAGCCGATCGCAAGGTGCTCGTCGAGCGCTTTCGAGGTCGAATACGCCCAGCGGTTGATGCGCGTCGAGCCGAGGACGCGGTCGTCGTCCTCGCTGAACGGCACGCGCGGGCTCTTGCCGTAGATCTCCGACGTCGAGCCGATGATGACGCCGCTGTCGTGTTTCGCGCACGCGGCGAGGACGTTCTCCGTGCCGTGCACGTTCGTCACGATGACGCCGAGCGGGTTTCCGACGACGTTCGCCACGCCGACGGCGGCGGCCATATGAAAGACGTACTCGCTTCCCGCGACGGCGGCATCGACCGCCGCCTCGTCGAGGATGTCGCCGGTGACGACGCGGACGTGTCCTTCGAGATGGCGGATGTTGGCGGGACGTCCCGTCGAGTAGTTGTCGAGGATCGTGATTTCGTGCCCCGCCGCGAGGAGCTGGTCAGCGATGTGCGAGCCGATCAGACCGGCGCCGCCGGTGATGAGGATGCGCTTGGGAAGACCCATGCCGTTACCTGCCGATCCCGATGTACTGCTTGCCCGCCGCTTCGACCGCCGCGCGGTCGAGCGCGTTACGACCGTCGAGCACGACGCGGCACCGCGTGAACGCGCGCGCGTCGAACGAGGCAAATTCCTGGTGCGCGGTTTGGAGTACGACGGCGTCGACGTCGGGCGACGGATTGCGCCCGGGCGTGAACCCTTGTGCGATCAGCTCGTCGTCGGTGTACAGCGGGTCGACCGCGAGCACGCGCGCGCCGCGCTTCACCAGCGCGTCGCGCACGTCGAACGCGGGGCTGAACGCCGTCTCCTGAACGCCCGGCCGGAACGCAATGCCGAGGATGAGCACTTGCGTGCCGGACAGCCCGCCGAGCGCGGCCTCCAGCCGCTTCACACCGTACTCGCCCATCGAAGCGTTGATCGCGCGGCCTTGCTCGATCAGCGGCGCGTCGACGCCGCTCTCTTCGAGCAGGAAGGGATAGACCGGCAGACAGTGGCCGCCGACGCCGATCCCGGGTTCGAGAATGCTCGAGTACGGCTGCGAGTTGGCGCCGCGGATCACCTCGTACACGTCGACGCCCTTCGCGTCGGCCGCCATCGCGAGCTCGTTGGCGAGCGCGATGCTTGTGGTGCGGTAACACGTCTCCGCCAGCTTCACGAACTCGGCGGTCTCCGCGTTGCGCACCTGCCACACCGGCGCCGTAAGATGCGCTGCGTAGAACGCGGCCGCGCGCGCGCCGCTCTCGGCGTCGACGCCGCCGACGATCTTGGGATATTTGGCAAGATCTTCGAAGATGCGCCCGACGAGCACGCGTTCGGGGCTGAACGCGACGAAGAGATCGCGCCCGGCGGTGAGCCCGCTG
>JALZBE010000552.1 GCA_030947665.1 Vulcanimicrobiota bacterium
GATCTCACCTCGCACCTCGATCGCCGCGTCGGCGGGTTCTCGTCCGGCATGCGCGTCCGCCTCACGGTCGCCCGCGCCTTACTGGGCGATCCGTCGGTCCTGTTTTTCGACGAGCCGACGCGCGCGGTCGACCCGGTGCACGCCGAGGACCTGCGAAAGCTGATCCGCCGCGAGCTGGTAGAGAAGGGCGGCAAGACCGTCATCCTCGCGACCAACCTGCTCGAGGAGGCGTGGGAAGTGTGCGATCGCGTTGCGGTGGTCAATCACGGGCGCATCGTCGCCATCGGACCGCCCCGTGAGCTCGACGACGAATTGGGCGCGGTGGCGCGATACCGGGTGACGCTTGCCGAGGTCGACGACGATTTGGTGGCGCGCACCCGGACGATCCCGGGCTTCCGCGACCTGCGCATCGTGCGGAGCGAGCGCGGCGTCGATCTGGACATCGTCATGGACCCGCGCGAAGGAACGCTGGGCGCGCTAATGCGAGCCGTCTCATGGGACGGGGCGGCGTTGCGGGACTTCCGCCCGATCGATCCCGAGGCGATCGAGATCTTCAAGAAGGTGATGAACGATGGCGGCCGCGGTTAATCGCGCGCCTTCGGCGCCGCTCGCAAAAGTTGCGGCCATCTTCCGGCGCGACTCGATCGTCGCGCTGTCGTATCCCGGGAACTTCGCGCTTTCGTGGCTCTCGATCGGCGTCGAGGTCATCATCGCCTGGTACATCTCGACGCTCATCCACCCATCCTCGAAGTTCGGCGCCGCCGGCGAGGTCACGGCGTATTTCCAGTACGTCGCGATCAATTTCGCGTTCGTGCGCTTCCAGACGGCCGCCCTGAGCAGCTTCGCCGAAGCGATCCGCGACGGTCAGCTTACGGGCACGCTCGAGGTCGTGCTGGCGACGCCGACGACGCTCCCGGTCTTGGTGCTTTCCTCGGGGTTCTGGTCGTTCACGCTCACGGCGATGCAGACCGGAGTCTATCTTTTCGTGGCGACGCTCCTGGGCCTCAACCTCAGCCACGTCAATCCCCTGACGGCGCTGGCGTTCCTCGCGCTCACCGTCGCCGCCGTATCGCCGCTCGGCGTGCTGGCGGCCGCCCTTGCGATGGTGATCAAGAAGACGGGTCCGGTGGAATGGCTCTCGTTTTCGAGCGCAAACCTATTCGCGGGCGTCTACGTCCCGCTGGCTTCGATGCCGGCAGCGCTCCAGGTCATCGGGTGGTGCTTGCCGATCACGCATTCGCTGAACGGGTTTCGGGCCGCCGCGGCCGGCGTGCCGCTGAGCGCCGTGTTGCCTGACGCGCTCTGGCTGCTCGGGGCGTCGATTCTGCTGATGCCGTTCTCGCTCTGGCTGTTCGTCCGCGCGGTCAACAAGGCGCGCGTCGACGGCACGTTAGCGATGTACTAACCAGGGCGTCCTGCGCGATTTGATAGGGACCAACGTCCCCGAGCAATCGGGACGCTGGGCACGAGGGCAAATCATTCGCATCGGGCATGATCTACATAACCTCGTAAGGAGATGAGTAGTACGATGTGGATCACACGCCCGGCTGCCGCGGCGCTCCTGGTCATGATGACCGGACTGCCCGCCATGGCCAACGACATCGAGATCGCGACGCTCGGCCGAGCACCCGTCATGGGCAGCTCGCGTGACTCCGCGGAACTCAAGCGCAACTTCGATAATCCGGCAAACCAGAGAATGCTCGCGCAGGCCGGGCGTAAGCTCGGGCTCACCGCCGGCGAGTACAATAAGTTCAAGGAACAGGTCGTGATCGGCAACGCCAGCTGGACGTCGATCCCGCGCCACCTCGACAAGATGACGTGGGCGGCCGATGGCGTCGTGCACACCATCGCGGGCGTTCGTATCCCGGCCGGGCAGATGGGCTACCGCGTGCGCGTCCCCAAGGACGACGGCAGCGGAGCTTACATCGTCTACCTGCCGGCGAAATGCGGCAACTTGTCCTACGTGTTCGAGCGTGAGACCCGCGTCGCCGAGAGGCCGAACTTCCCGGTGCCGCACCCGCTGGTTGCCGCGGCCCAGACGTTCCCGGCGCCGCAGACCCCGCTCGTCGCCGCCACGGGCGTGTCCGGAACCACCCCTGCGGTTTCGCCCATCCCGCCGCTTCCGATCCCGCCGGTGCACCACCTCAACCTGCTCCCGCTCGCCGCGCTCGTGCCCTTCCTGTTCCACGGCGGCGGCGGCAACGTGATTCCGGGCCCCAGCGGGGGAACGGTAGTAGGGCCGCCGCCCTGCCCCTGATGCCGACGGACCGGCGCTGAACGTCACCACGAAAGGATTCGTACGGTGCGGATGACACGAAGGAACTCCCCGGGCACGGCCGCCGCGACGATCGCGGTGGCCCCCGATCTCCTCAGCGCGGTGCACGCACCGTTCGTCGACGCGAGCGCTTGATGCCTCGCGCGACGACGCCGAGCCAGCCGCCGGCGGCGCCGCACAGGACGTCGAAGGCGCTCCAAACGGAGCCCTCGTGCGATCCGCGTGCGGCCTGGGCCACCTCGATCGCGGCGGAATACACTGCGACGACGAGCGCGCCGCGCAGCGCGGCCCGCGTGCTGGGTCCGAACGCTTTGTCGGCGGTGAATCCGACCAGCGCGAAAGCGACGATGCTGTATGTCTTGCGGAGCATGATGTGGAACGTGAGCCGGGGAGGCGACGTGACGTCGTACACCTCGTTGCTCGTCGCGGCCCAGAACAGCGC
>JALZBE010000111.1 GCA_030947665.1 Vulcanimicrobiota bacterium
GTCTTCGAACGCACCTGAGCGCTTTCGAGCTCGGGTGCGCGTCCGCTCGCTAGGCGAGTGCGGGTTCGAATACGTTGGCTTCTTGTTCCGCGAACAGCGGGCTCGACAGATACCGTTCGCCGGTGTCGCAGCCGATCGTCACGATGAGCTTGCCGGCGTTTTCGGGGCGCGCGGCGACTTGCATCGCGGCCCACACGTTCGAACCGGCGCTGATCCCGACGAGGACGCCTTCTTCGCGCGCGAGCCGGCGCGACGTCGCGATCGAGTCCTCGAACGTCGCCTTGATCACTTCGTTGTAGACCTTCGTGTCGAGGATCGACGGGATGAACCCCGGCGCGAAGCCTTGCAGCTTGTGCGGTCCGGGCGATCCGCCGGAAAGCACCGTCGACGTGTCGGGCTCGACGGTGATGCACACGACGCTGGGCTTGCGCTCTTTGAGCAGATGCCCCGCGCCGGTGATCGTGCCGCCGGTACCGACCCCCGCGACCAGGATGTCGACCTTACCGTCGGTGTCGCGCCAGATCTCCTCGCCCGTCGTGCGGTAATGGATCTCGACGTTCGCAGGGTTGTCGAACTGCCCGGGCTGGAAATATTTCGCGGGATTGGACGCGACGATCTCTTTGGCTTTGGCGATCGCGCCCTTCATGCCCTCAGTGCCCGGCGTGAGCACGAGCTGCGCGCCGTACGCCTTGAGCAGGTTGCGCCGCTCGACCGTCATCGTCTCGGGCATCGTGAGGATCAGCGGATAGCCCTTGGCCGCGCAGACGAACGCGAGCGCGATGCCGGTGTTGCCGCTGGTCGGCTCGACGATCACCGAGTCGGGGCGCAGCTTGCCATCGCGCTCGGCGGCTTCAATCATCGCCACACCGATGCGGTCCTTGACCGAGCCGGCCGGATTTTTCGACTCCAGCTTGATGAGGATCTCGGCGCCGAGCCCCTTGCCCACCCGCGGGATGCGGACGAGCGGCGTGTTCCCGAACGTATCGGCGATGTTGTCGTAGACGCGCATAGTGGACCGCTAAACCCTCGCTCGGCTCGAAAGGGTGCGGCCCCGAACGCACGCGAACGAATGTTCGGTCCCCATGTTCTCGCTCGCACAGAGGTCGCTCTACGTCGCCGACCTCGACCTCTGGATCGACTCGATGCGCCCCCGCCGCCGCTGCTACGTATCGCACGGCCACAGCGATCACGCGCGCGAGCACGACACCATCGTCACCACGCCCGCCAACGCGCAAATCTGCGCGTCCCGCTTCAGCCGCAATACCGCGCGCGCGAAGCAGACGTCGTTTCTGCCCGAGCGGCCGCGCCCGGCGTGCGACTTCGAGGAGCACCGCTTCAACGAGCCGTGGTTTGACGGTGAGCACGAGCTGACGCTGTTCCCGGCCGGGCACGTGCTCGGCAGCGCGCAGCTGATGATCGAGGGCGAGCGCGGGCGCTTCGTCTACACCGGCGACTTCAAGCTCGCGCGTTCGTACACGTGCGAGCCCACCGAGGTCAAGCGCTGCGACGTGTTGCTGATGGAGTGCACGTACGGCCGGCCGCAGTACGTGTTCCCGTCGCGCGACGAGGTGGAGGACGCGATCGTCTCGTTCGCCACCAAAGCGCTCGAAGACGGCTGCGCGCCCGTGTTCTACGCCTACTCGCTGGGCAAGGCGCAAGAGGCGATGGCGATTCTCGGCAAAGCGAACGTGCCGATCACGGTGCACGGCGCGGTGTACGCGATCTCGCGCGTGTACGAAGAAGCGGGCGTGAAGATGCCGCCTTACGAGCGCTACGATGCCGCGACGTACGACGGCACGCGCGCGCTGATTTGGCCCCCGTCCGGAAAGAATCTGCCGAAGGCGCTGCGCGGCAAGCCCACCCGCACGGCAGTCTTGACGGGCTGGGCGCTCAACAAGGGCGCGGAATTTCGCTACGGCGCCGACACGGCGATCCCGCTGAGCGATCACGCGGACTTTCCGTCGCTGCTGCGCTACGTCGAGCTCGCGCAACCTGCCAAAGTGCTGCTGAACCACGGCTGGAAAGACTTCGCCTGGCGCCTCAAGCGCCTCGGCATCGACGCGACGTACCTGGAAGCGAACGAACAGCTCGCACTGTTCTGAGGTCGCCCGCTCCGGTGGGAGGAGCGAGCATGCTAGGTATGGTAAGGGGGCAAGGCGCCCGAGGTCAGGGACCGGTGTGTAACCGCGCGGCGCCGATGCCCCTGCTTCGCGGGAGCGTTTGTTCTTTTCCGTCCGCCGGCTCGGAGGCTGTATGCCGTCAGTCATCACTCCCATCATCGATACGGCGATCGGGATCGTCGTCGTGTACATCGCCTTCAGCTTGCTGACGTCATGGGTCGGCGAGCAAATATCGTCGTTCATGAAGAAGCGAGCGCGGATGCTCGTCGGCGCGCTGGTCCAACTGCTTAGCGCGACGCCCGGTTCCGCGGCGGCAGCGTCGGCGCGCGGCACGACCAGCGACAGCGTCACCAGCCCGAAAGTCGCTGTCGACTTCTTCGCGCATCCGATCTTTCTCGCGCTCAGGAAGAGCGCTGCGGACGACCCGCAATATCTCTCCGCGCAGCAATTCAGCAGCATCCTGCTCGGCCTGATTCAGCCGCCCGCGCCACCCGCGCCGCCTCCCCCCGTGCCGGTGACCGCGCAGCCGGCGCAGCCTCCCCCCGGGCCGGCACCGGCAACTGCTGCATTGACGACCGCGCCCGTCGGCGCAGCCACCACGGTCACGGCCACGACGGCCGGCACAGCGACCCCGGCCACGACGACGACAGCGACGACGACGACAGCGCCCCCGTTCGACTTCTCCGCGATCATTGCCAAAGCGGCGTCATACGGGCTCGGCGACCAGATCAGCGCCCTCGCCGCAAGAGCGGACGGCAACTTTGGCGCGTTCGTGAAAGCAGTCGAAGACTGGTACGACGACCACATGGATCGCGTGTCCGGTTGGTACGTGAAGCACGCGCAGAACGTCCTGGTCGCAATCGGCCTCGTGCTGGCAATCATCTGGAACGTCGACTCGCTACGCCTGGCGCGCGCGTTCTCGTGCAACGCGGGGCTCCGCACCTCAATCTCGGAAATGAACGTCGGCACGAAGGAGGCGCCAAATTCGGCGTTCATCAGGTCGGTGATCGACGCCGTACCGCTCGGCTGGGTGACGAATGGGCCCGTGAACTCACCTCCGGAACGCTCGCTGTCGTGCGATGCGATTGCCGAGAAAGTTGCCGCAGCACCGCCGGCCGCTGTAGCAGCCGCGGCGGCGGCGAAAAAGGCCGACGACGACAAAGTCGCGGCCGATCGCAAGTCGAGCGAAGCCCACAAGGCGTCAACCAGCGCCGCCGACTTCGCGAAACGACATCCGAAGGACAAAGGCGCCGCGACACGCGCTACCAATGCGCAGAAGGCGGCCCAGACCGCTTTGGCCGCGACGGGACCGGCGGCGACCAAGGCCGCGGAGGCGAAAGCTGCCGCCGAGAAAGCCGCCACTCCGGCCCCAGTCGTCTTCAACGACTGGAACGACTGGTTCTGGTGGGGGCTGTTGAAGCTCGTCGGTCTTCTCGTAACGGCGGTCGCGCTCTCGCAAGGCGCCGGATTCTGGTTCGATACGCTCAGCAAGCTGACGCGCGTTCGGAACGCCGGCAAGAAGCCCGACACGTCGCCCGACGCGAGCCGCGCGTAAGCTCTCCGAACCCACATGCAACGTGCCCGGCGCGGTCTCATCACCGCGCCGGGCACGCTTCGTTTCATTCAGCCGGCGAAGAACTCGCGTAACGCATCGTACGTCGCATCGGGCGCCTCTTCCGGAATGAAATGCCCGCTGTCGATCGCGTGGCCGCGCACGTCGTCGGCCCAATCGCGCCACACCGCGAGCACGTCGTACCATTTGCCGACTTCGCCGCGGCCTGCCCACAGCGCGAGCAGCGGCGCTTCGATCTTCTTCACGCCGCGGTCCGCTTCGTCGAGCGCGAAGTCGTACGTCGCGCCGGCGCGGTAGTCTTCGCACGCGGCGTGGATCGTCGCGGGGTCGCGATAGCAGCGCAGATAGTCTTCCACGGCCTCCGGCGCATGCACGTTGGCGCGATTCGGGCGCCCGCTGAAGAACCAGTCCGGGTCGGCGCCGATCATCTTCTCCGGCAGCGGGTACGGCTGCGCGAGAAAGAACCAGTGCCAGTAGCCCAGGCCGAACTTCATGTCGGCGCGGCGGAAGTGCTCGCTGGTCGGAAGGATGTCCAGCGTCGCGAGCCGCCGGACGCAGTCGGGACGGTCCAGTGCGAGCCGATATGCCACGCGCCCGCCGCGGTCGTGCCCGGCGACGTCGAACCGCGCGAAGCCGAAGTGCGCCATCACGGCGACCGCATCGCGCGCCATCGCGCGCTTGGAGTACGGCTCGTGGTCCTCGGTCGTCGGCGGTTTCGAGCTGTCGCCGTAGCCGCGCAAGTCCATCGCGACGACGGTGAAGTCGCGCGCGAGCCGCGGCGCGACGCGGTGCCACATCACGTGCGTCTGCGGATGACCGTGCAGCAGCAACAGCGGCGGACCGCTGCCGCCGTGCCGCACGCGGATGACGGCTTCGCCGGTGTCGACAAACGAGAGCGCGAAGTCTTCGAACATGGAGCCACGATCATAGCCGATCGCAAGCGCGCCGTCACGCCGGGGCTGGGGATCTTCTACGTCGCGATGGTCAGCACGGCCGCCGGCTTCTCCGTGCGCAACCTGCCCAGCATGGCCGTCGAGGGCTGGTCGCTAATCTTCTGGTACGTGCTCGGCACGCTGTTCTTCTTGCTGCCGCTCGCGCTCACCGCGGCCGAGCTCGCGTCGACGTGGCCCAAGGCCGGCGGCGTCTATGCGTGGGTGCGCGAGGCGTTCGGCGAGCCGACCGGCTTCATGGCCGTGTGGTCGATCGTCGTGCAGAACCTGCCGTGGTATCCGACGGTGCTCGCGTTCGTCGCCGTCTCGCTCGCGTACGGCTTCGAGCCGGCGTGGCAAGACAATCGACTCTTCATCGCGTGCGTGATGATCGGGATCTTCTGGGCGCTGACGCTCGCGAGCTTGGCCGGACCCGTCTTCGCGGCGAAGCTCACGACGTTCGGCACGGTGCTGGGGACCATCGTTCCGGCAGCCGTGCTGATCGGCGCCGGCGTCGCGTGGATCGTCGCGGGCAAGCACGTTGCGCTGCCGCCGTTCAGCGCGTCGCAGCTCGTTCCGGCGTGGGATCTCGGGCGGTTACCGTTCGTGTCGTCGCTGCTCCTGGCGTTCACCGGGCTCGAAGTGTCGGGCTACTACGCGTTGGTCGTGCGCGATCCGCAGCGCAATTATCCGAAAGCGATGGCGCTGGCGCTCGTCGCGATCTCCGGCTTGAGCATCTTCGCGACGCTCGCGATCGCGCTCGCGATCCCGGCCGACAAGATCAGCTTGAGCGGCGGGGTGGTGCAGACGTTCACCGTGATCTTCAGCGCGTTCGGCATGCGCTGGATGGCATCGGTCCTCGCGCTGCTCACGGCGGTCGGCGCCGTCGCGCTGATGAGCGCGTGGCTCGTCGGGCCGCTGCTCAGCCTCACCGAAGTCGCGCGCAACGGATTCTTGCCGCCGGTGTTTCGCGCGCTGAGCGCGCGGCAGGTGCCCGCCGCGGTAATGCTGTGGCAGGCGGTGCTCATCACGATCATCAGCATCGCGTTCGCGCTGGTGCCGTCGGTGAACCAGGCATACTGGATCCTCACCGCGACCACCACGGCGCTGCTCGGTTTCTACTATCTGCCGATCTTCGCCGCGGTGATCAAGCTGCGGTACACGCAGCCGGACACGCCGCGCCCGTTTCGCGTGCCGGGCGGCATGCCGGGCGTCTGGATCACCGGCGGCGTCGGTTTGATCGCGACGGCGTTCGCGGTCGGCATCTCGCTGGAACGCCCGAGCAACGTCACGTTCGTTTCGGATGCGATGTACGTCGGCGCGATGATCGTGCTGGCGCTCGTGTGGATGGTACCGTGGGCCGTGTGTCTGGCCGTGCGTAAGGCGTCGTGGCGCGTGTGATCGCGCCAACCTGCGCCGTACCCGTCTATTCCGAGCCGACGTCCCAGACGAGTCCGAGATCGCGTTTCGCGAACGAGCGGAACGCGATCAGCGTCTCGGTGGCGGTGATCCCCGCGTGCGACGCGATGCGCTCGGTGACGAGGTCGCTGAGCTGGTCGTGCTCGCGCACGCGCACGATCGCGACGAGATCGTACGGACCCGCTACGCTGTAGCATTCGGTCACCCCGTCGATCTCGAGCAGCTCCTCGGCGAGCGTGCGGACGCGGCCGGGTTCAACGTTCAGCAGGACGATCGCGGTGATCACGAATGCGGCCTACCGCAGGCGCGCGGCGGTCCCCTGCGGCCACGGCGCGAAAGGGCGCTACGATGATCGCCTTCGCCCGAACGTGTGCCGCGATCGCGGCGACAGCGAGCAAGCTCGAAAAGATCGCGCTCGTCGCCGACTACCTCCGTGCATGCGATGACGCCGACCTCGCGCCTGCCGCGCGCTACTTCACCGGCAATCCCTTTCCGCAAGCACAAGAGCGCAGCCTCGCCGTCGGCGGCCGCACGATCGTCGACGCCGGCGCGAGCGTGTGGGGCGTCGACGACGCCGCGCTGGGGGTCGCCTACCGCGCGACGGGCGACCTCGGCGCGGCGCTAGGTCCGTTCGTGCGCCCGTCGCACGACCTCGGCCTGTTCCGCGAGACGCTGACGCCGGCGGGGCTCTACGCACTGCTCGCCCAGATCGCCGACGCTTCCGGCAAGAACGCGCAGAAGCGCCGCCGCATCCTATGCGAGCGCATCTTCTCGGCCTGCACCGATGCGCTCGAAGCGACGTACGTCATCAAGATCATGACCGGCGAGCTGCGCATCGGCTTGCGCGAAGGCCTGGTGGTGGACGCGGTCGCGCAGGCATTCGCACGCGATCCGCACGCGGTGCGGCGGGCAGCGAGCGCGGCGGGCGACATCGGCGCGGTCGCGCTTGCGGCGAAGCACGACACGCTGGACCAAGTGACGATCGCGTACCACGCGCCGGTAGCCTTCATGCTAGCGTCCCCGATCGCGTACGGGTCGGAGTACAAGGACCTGGCCGCCGCGGCGTGGCTCGTCGAGGACAAGTACGACGGCATCCGCGCGCAAGCGCACGTGACGCCTCAGCGCGTGTCGCTGTTCTCGCGCACGCTCAACGACGTCGCGGCATCGTATCCGGAAGTCGTCGAAGCACTGCGCGCCCTGCCAGGCTCGTTCGCCCTCGACGGCGAGCTGAT
>JALZBE010000112.1 GCA_030947665.1 Vulcanimicrobiota bacterium
GCGCGACGCGCTGCTCGGGCTCAAAGTGCAAATGCAGAGCGGCGAAGGGTCGGAGTTCGAGGCGCTGCGCGAGTACGCGCCGGGACACGACATCCGCTTCGTCGACTGGAAGCACTCGGCGCGCCATCGCAAGCTTCTATCCAAGGAGTTTCGCACCGAGCGGAACCACCCGGTGGTCCTCGCGTTCGATACGGGCCACCTCATGCGCGAGCCGATCGGCGAGCTCGCGCGGCTCGACCACTCCATCAACGCGGGGCTGCTGCTGGCGTGGCTCGCGCTGCGCAGCGGCGATCTCGTGGGCGAGTACAGCTTCGACGCGCGGCCCGGGCGGTTCATCAAGCCGACGCGCGGGATGACGCGCTTTCGCTCCTTGCAGCAAGTGTCGGCGGACCTGGCCTACAGCACGAACGAGACGAACTTCACGCTCGGCCTCACCAGCCTATCCGCGCAGCTCGACCGGCGCACGCTGATCGTGCTGTTTACCGACTTCGTGGACACCGTCACCGCCGAATTGCTGGTGCAGAACGCGCAGCGGCTCGCGCGGCGGCATCTCGTCGTGTTCGTCGCGTTGCGCGACGCCTTGCTCGCCGACACGTTCGGCGCGCCGCCCGGCGGCGTGCGCCAAGTCGCGCGCGCGGTGATCGCGTACGACCTGCTGCGCGACCGCAGCGTGGTGCTCGAACGGCTGCACCGGCTAGGCGTGCACGTTCTGGACGTTCCCGCGGCGCGGCTCTCGATGGCGCTGCTCAACAAGTACATCCTCATCAAGCAGCGCGATCTGCTGTGAACGCGCGCAGCGTCCCCGTCATGCACAGCCTGCGCTTTCGGCGCGAGCGCGAGGAGAGCTGGCTCGAGCTCGAAGACCTCATCGAACAGGTGCGCGAGCACGGGATCCGGTCGCTGTCGTCCGATCAGCTCGAGCGCTTCCCGCTCCTGCACCGCTCGGCGCTGTCGTCGCTGTCCGTCGCGCGCGCGATCGCGCTGGACCGCGCGCTCGTGGATTACCTCGACAACCTGGCGCTGCGGTCGTTCCTCACGTTCTATACGCCGCCGCTCGATCTCGGGGCGACGGTGCGCGGCTTTTTGCGCGACGGCTTCCCGCGCGCGGTGCGCGCGCTGCGCCCGCACCTGGCGATCGCGTTTCTCGCGCTGCTGATCGGCACGATCTCCGGGTTCGTGCTGGTGAACGGCCATGAGGGCTGGTTCACCGATCTCGTGCCGGCTGGGCTCGCGGGCGGGCGCGGGCCGGCGAGCACCGCGGCGGAGCTCATGCAGACCGAGATCGCCGCGCCCGTGCCGCCCAACCCCTTCGACGCGATCGCGAACGTGCTGTTCTCGCACAACACGCTCATCTCGCTGCTCACGTTCGGTTTGGGCATGCTCGCCGGCATCCCGTCGATTCTGCTGACCGCGTATCAGGGCGTGATCCTGGGCGCGTTCATCGCGCTGCACTACCATCGTGGCCTCGCGGTCGCGTTCGCCGGCTGGGTCGGGATCCACGGCGTCACCGAGCTTCTCGCGCTGCTGCTGTTCGCGGCGGCCGGCCTGCGCATCGGCGAGATCCTCGTGTTCCCGCGCGAGCTCTCGCGCGCCGACGCGTTCGCCGTGCACGGACCGCAGGCCGCGAAGGTCGCCGCCGGCGCCGTCGCGATGCTCGCGGTCGCGGCCGTGCTCGAAGGCTACTTCCGCGCGGCGGTTCAGAGCACCGACGCGCGGCTGACGATCGCTGTCCTCACCCTGCTGGGATGGACCGCGTACTTCGCGTTCAGCGGACGGACGAGGGCGCGATGAGCACCGGCGCCGATGCGGATCAGATCCTCGGGCGAAGCTGGCGGCGCATCCGCATGCTGGTCACGCCCGACGGCGTGCCGCTGCGCGTGGAGGTCGCGGAACTCACCGAGCGCGCCGCCGCGTTCACGCTCGATTTCGCGTTCATCATCGGCGTCACGTGGCTGCTGCTGCTCGCGGCGTTCGCGCTCGCGTTCGGCGGCATCGGCAGCATCACGCTGCCCGCGGCGACGTTTGCGGCGTTCATCGTTCGCAACGCCTACTTCGTGTACTTCGAGCTCGTGCGGGCCGGCGTGACGCCCGGCAAGCGGATCGTGGGCCTGCGCGTGATCGACCGGCACGGCGGCGCGCTCACCCCGGCCGCGGTCGTGGCGCGCAACCTCTCGCGCGAAATGGAGACGTTCTTTCCGCTGGCGATGGTGCTGCAGTCGCCCGACGGGATCGGCCCCGGCTGGGAAGTCGTGCCCGTTGGGCTGTGGCTGCTGCTGACGTCCGCGCTGCCGCTGACGAATCGGGATCGTCTGCGCGCGGGAGATCTGATCGGCGGCACGATCGTGATCGCCGTGCCCAAACGCGTGCTGCTCGACGAGCTGGTGGCCGAGCGGCGACTGTTCACGTTCAGCGACGAGCAGCTCCAGCGCTACGGCATCCTCGAACTGCACGTGCTCGAAGACGTACTGCGCCGGACCGGCGCTTACGGCATCGACCCGCTCGTGCGCGATGTCGCCGAGAAGATTCGGCGCAAGATCGGCTGGGCGACCGTGGTCCCCGACGCCAATGCGTGGATGTTCCTGCGCGACTTCTATGCGGCGCAGCGCGCGTTTTTGGAGCTGCGCAAGCACCTGGGCGACGAGCGCACCGACAAGTTCTACCGGCGCTAGTCGAAGACCGCCGCGATGTGCTCGAGGTCGATGCCGTCCTTGACGACGCGCAGGTCGTGGTAGATGATGGCCACGAGCACGGTCTGATACGCGGTCACGAGCGTATTCCACACCAGCGAGATCGCCGGCGACAGCCATACCAGGTCGCTGTCCTTCGTCAAGGCGGTGATGAGCGCGCTGGCGATGATGCCGGCGATCCCGATCGCGAAGAACGCGCCGAAGATCGGCCAGCGGAATCCGCGGCTGAGGTACGAGCTGCGCTCGATGCTTTCGATCGGGCCGAGCCGTTCCACGATGCACGCCGGGATCGCCACACACATGATGACGGACGCGATGATGCCGGGGATGACCAGCAGGACCGTCCCGAGCGCAACGATGATGCCGGTAAGGATCGACGTGAGCAGCACGGGGCCGAGCCGCTGGAGACCGCGTCCCATCGACACGCCCGCGCGCACCGGCCGACCGCGCAGCGCCTGGAACGTCGCGTACACGATCATCGCCTCGCACAGCGCCGCGAGCACGAAGTGCAGGAGCAATCCGACGATCGCGGCCGTCGATTTGAACCCGCTCGTGGGGGCCAGCGCGAAGAGGAACAGCGGCGCCGCGGCGAGCGCGCTGATGACGATGAACACGAAAAAGTTGCCGAACAGCACCTCGAACCCGCGCGACATCGCGCTCCCGACGCGAAACTCGATCGGATGGTAATACTCGGGCGGCGGGTTGGGTGTGGAGATCATCTACACGCTGCGCTTTCCGGCGAGACGGTCGGCAAACGCGTTGAAATGCGCCAGCGACTCCTTGAATGCCTCGTCCGCGCTCGCGGCGCGCGACATCGACTGCACCTGGCCCAAGTTGACCGGCAGGCCCAGCTCACGGGTGAGCGCGAGGAGCTCGTTCTGAAGGTCGTTGGGTTTTTCGGGCAGCGCGGGGATCGCTTGAAGCGCGCGCGCGAGCAATTGCGGGCGCGGCACCGTCATCGGAGCGTCGGTGCGCGGCGTATCCAGCCAGCAGAGGTGCTCAAGCGTATTAGCGGCGGCATCGCGCTTCGTCAGGAACGAGGGCAGCTTGAACACGTTCTTCGCCGTCGCCGGGATCGACGAGTGGTCGAACAGCCTGCGTTCGATCGTCGCCTTGGGGATGAGCGGCGAGATGGCGATCGCGGGGACGCGCACACCGTACGATGCGAAGTCGAACTGCTGAGCGGGGTTGGGCGGATCCGGCGGCGTCGCAGCCGGCGGCGGAACGTGGTCGTAGAATCCACCGTGCTCGTCCCACGTCACGATGAACAGCGTTTCGTTCCAGTTCGGTGAGGCGCGCAGCGCCTCGTAGACGTCCGCGATCAGCAGTTCGCCGCCGACGACGCCGTGGATCGGGTGCTGGTCGTTGGCGCGCGAGGCGCCTTCGTTGAAGTAGCGCGGCTCGATGAAGCTGTATTGCGGCAGCAGCCCGTTCTTGCAATCGCGCACGAACGACTGGTTGAAGACCTCATACTGCGAGTGGAAGAACTTTCGTTGGTTCTGCAGCGCGAGCGACTGCGGTACGTCGTGGTAGTAGATGCGCCAGTTGACGCGCGCGTCGCTGAGGTTTTCGTACAGCGTGCGCATGGGGTAGTTGCGCACCGCGCCGTCGACGAAGCCGCCGGCCGTCGCGCAGTGCACGAAGAACCGGTTCGGCCACGTCGGGCCCGGCAGCGAGGAGAACCAGTTGTCGCACACGGCGAACTCTTTGGCGAGCGTGCCGATCACCGGCAGCTTGCCGTCGGCGAAGCCGGTCATCACGCGGCCCGCGCGGGCGGCGTCCGTGACCGTCGCGTAGTCGGCGACGAATCCGATGTTGCTGCCTTTGGCGGGCGTGGGTGCCGGGACGGCGCCGTGGATCTGACGCACGACGTTGGGGTGCTCGTGCGCGGGATCGGGATCGACGTCGGGCACGTACGTCGCATCCGGCTTCATCGGGAGCGGCGTGCCGGTGGGGTTGAGCGGATCGAGGAAGTTTGACTCCGTCCCCGTGAGCCCGTTGATCGGCCAGTCCGGCGACTTCATGAAGCCGAGCATATGATCGAACGACCGGTTCTCCAGCATGAGGACGACGATGTGGTTGATCGGCATGCGCAACGCCCCTTTAGAAGTGCTTGGCGAACCAGTCGATCCAGCGGCGGTTCACGTCTTCGGCGTGCAGCGGATCGCTGGGAAAGTGGCCGTTCACCGGATAGACCAGCAACTCCGCGGGCGTGCCCGTCGCGCGCACCGCATGGTAGAATTCGTACGACAGCGGCGTCGGGACGCGCTGGTCGCCCGCGTCGGTGACGATCAGCGTCGGCGTCTTCACGCGGCCGGCGTACGTCAGCGGCGATTCTTCCAGCGTGCGCGCCATGACGGCGGGATCGGCCCACGGGTCGCCGCGCAGCAGCGCGGGCGCGTAGCTGTCGACGTCGCTCATCGTCGCGACGCCGAGCAGCGACGTGACCGGCGCGCCCGCGAGCGCCGCGCGCCAGCGCGTGTCGTGCGTGATCAGCCACGACGTCATCATGCCGCCGGCCGACCAGCCCGACACGCCGATGCGGCTCGCGTCCACGCTGCCTTCTTTCTCCACGAGCGCGACGAGGTCGAGGATGTCGCGGCCGGCGACCGACATCGGGTGGCCGAGCGACGTCGCGATCGACTTCGCGCCGTGATTGTCGCTGCCGCGATAGTTCGGCTCGAGCACGAGCCAGCCGCGGCCCGCCATCAGCGCGGCGAGCGTGTTGAACGTCGCGCGCGTCGAACCGGTCGGGCCGCCGTGGATCACGAGCACCAGCGGGTACTTCTTGCCTTTGACGAAGCCGGGCGGCTGCGTGAGCACCGCGTCGAGCGGCGTCCCGTCGGGGCCGCGCCACGCGATGGTGCGCTTCGTGCCGATGCCGCGCGACGCGAGCCACGCGTTGGTCGAGGTGAGCCGCTGCGGCGCCGGTGCAGCGGACGCGAGGACGTAGATCTCCGACGGATCGACGGCGGTCGCGCCGGTGAACGCGATCGTGCCGTCCCGCGCGACGCTGAGGCTGTTCGCGCTGACGCCGCCGAGCGGTGCGCGCGCGAGCGTGCCGTCGGCGCGCAGCCCGAAGAGCCGCGACATCGTGCCGTCCGTGGCGATCGTGGCGACCGAGCCGTCGGGCAGAAAATTCGTCGCGCCGGGATTGCGGTCGAGGCGTTTGCTGACGTCGACCGCGTTCGAGCCGTCGGCGTTCGCCAGCATGAGGTCGTTCTGCACGTTCGCGATCGCGTTGGGGCGTGTGTACAGCATGGCGTGACCCGTGCGGTCGAACGTCGCGCCGCCGCTGCCGATTTCGCCGAACGTGCGCACCTTGCGGCTCGCGACGTCGACGAGCGCCAGCTGCGTGCGCAGCAGCGTGTTGCCCGTGCCGTCCGGCGCGCGGGTGAACGCGATTGCGCGGCCGTCAGGCTGGTATTCGATGTCGCTCGCGCTCCACGCGCCCGAAGTCAGCCGGTGCGCTTTGCCGCTATGCGCGGCGATGAGCCAGATGTGCGACGGCTGCGCCGCCGCGCGCGCGGTCCACGCCTCCTGCGTGACGTCGAACGCGTCGTCGTGCGCCTCGATCGCTTTGTGGTTAAGCGCTTCATCCTCGGTGAGGTACGCGATCTCGCGGCCGTCCGGGCGCCAGTTGAAGCCGCCGACACCACGTTCGGCATCGGTGACGCGCTCGGCCTCGCCGCCGTCGACCGGCAGCACCCACACCTGCGGCGTCTTCTTCTCGCCCCCGGCGCTCATGAACGCGATGCGGTCGCCGCTCGGCGACCAGATCGGGCTCTGCACGCTCTTGCGATCCGGCGTCAGCGTGCGCTTCGCGCGCGTTTTCAGATCGATCAGCACGAGGTGCGTGAGCGCGCGGTTCTCTTTGTAGTCGGCACGGCGTTCGACCGCGACGAGCCGGCGCGCGTCGGGCGCGATCGACACCGAGCCGTACGACACGAGGTTGCGGACGTCGCTCAGTTCCAGCGGCCGCAGCGCGGCGCCGAGCAGGAAGGCCGCGCTGGCGGCGGCGGCAGACGACAGAATCAAAGTGCGCATCACTTCATCCACTTGTCGAACCACTCGGTCCAGATTCGAATGCGCGCTTCGCGATCCACGGGATCGGTCGGGTTGTGGCCGTTGCGCGGGAACTCCATCATGCGCACCGGCACGTGGTGCGCCTGCAGCGCGCGGTAGAACGCGAACGACTGCGAGATCGGCACGCGCTGATCGCCGGCGTCGGTAAGGATCAGCGTCGGCGTCTTGACGTCGGCCGCGTACGTGATCGGAGACTCGGCGCGGTATTTCGCACGGCCCTCCGGCGTCCACGGCGTGACGCCGCCCAGGAACACCGACGCGAACTCTTCGCTGATATCGGCGAGCGTTGCCTGCTCGAACCAGTCGTTCACCGCCGCGCCGCTCAGCGCCGCGCGCCAGAACGTCGCGTGGCCGATCAGCCAGCTCGTCTGCAGGCCGCCGCCCGACCATCCCGACACGCCGATGCGCGCGGGGTCGACGATGCCCAGTTTCTTCACCGCCTCGACGCCCGCGAGGTTGTCGCGG
>JALZBE010000553.1 GCA_030947665.1 Vulcanimicrobiota bacterium
TTGTCGCCGTATCCGTCGGACCGGAGCGCTCCGCGCTCGCCACGTAGGTCCGCCGTCAAAACGGGCTCGGCCGCGGTAAACAACCCGTGAAGCCCGGCCGATACGATACCTAGTGCCGGGCAAGGATGCCTGGTGGAACGGGCCACGGTTGGCAGACCACGGAGCGTTTGTAGAGCGCCCCGCGAAGGTGGCATTTGGATCGTCTGACCTCGTCTGCCGCGTCGTTCCCCGCCCGTCTTCGCGACTGGTGGAGCGGGCAGGCCGGCTTGAATCGCATCATCTATGGCGCGGTCGCGCTCGCGATGGTGCTCGGCATGATCTTCTTCGCCGCTTTCCGCATGCGCGGGCCGGACTACGCCGTGCTCTTTTCGAATTTGCAGCCCGACGAGGCCAACGCGGTCGTCCAGAAGCTCGACGCCGGGAAGATCCCGCACCGGCTCGCCGACGGCGGCGCGACCATCTTGGTGCCGCACGAAGCGGTATACGAACAGCGCGTCGCGCTCGCCGGCGAAGGCGTCGTCAAAGCGGGCGGCGGCACCGGCTTCGAGCTGTTCGACCGCACCAACCTCGGCATGACCGACTTCCAGGAGAAGATCGCCAAGACGCGCGCCACCGAAGGCGAGCTGCAGCGCACGATCTCGGGACTTGGCCCCGTGCAGTCCGCGCGCGTGCACATCGCCGCGCCCGAAGCGTCGCTGTACTCCACCACGCAGCAGCCCACGACGGCGTCGGTCGCGATCCAGACCAAGGTCGGGATGCAGCTCAACGCGCAGGAAGTTCGCGGCATCACCCAGCTCGTGTCCGGTGCGGTCGCGGGACTCAAGCCCGAGAACGTCACGATCGTCGACCAGAACGGCACCATCTTGAGGCCGTCGGCACTCGAAGAAGCGGGCGCGGTCGCCGACTCCACCAGTGCCCTCAAGCACACCCAAGACCAGCTCGTCGCCAAAGAGAAGTACGAGTCGAATTTGCAGCAGTCGCTGCAAGGCCTGCTGGACGCGACGATCGGCGCGCATCGCTCCGCCGTGCGCGTCAACAGCGAGATGAACTTCGACGCGAACGCGACGGAGACGAAGTCGTTCGCGCCGCAGGGCACGGTTCGCTCGTCGCAGACCGAGCGTGAGAACTACAACGGCAACGGCACGCCGCGCGCGGGCGCCGTGGGCGTTCCGGGCACGAGCACCAACGCCGTCCCGACGTACCAGTCCACGCAGAATCAGGCGACCACCGGCAAGTACGGCAAGACGAAGACCACCACCAACTACGACGTCACCGAGCAAACCGCTAAGCACGTCGACGCGCCGGGCAAGCTGACGCGGCTGTCCGTCGCCGTGCTCGTGAACGTCCCTGCCGCCACGGGCGTGCCCGCTAACGCGAACGCGAACGCCGCGGCTCCGTACGTCGTCGCGAACGCGGACGTGCAGAAGATCCAGCACGCCGTCGCCGCCGCCGCCGGAATCGATCCCACGCGCGGCGACCAGATCTCCGTCGAAGCGATCCCGTTCGCGCCCGAACGGACAGCGCTCGCGTCGGGCGCCGCGTCGACCACGACGGTGTTCGGGATCCCCGCGGTACCGTTCGTCGCGCTGCTCGCGATCCTCGGCGTCGCCGGTGCGGGCTTCGGCTTCGCGCTCCTGCGCCGCCGGATGTTCCGCCCGAGCAACGAGCTGCCCACGTTCGACTCGACGCTGGCCGAAGAGCTGCCGTCTTTCGAAGAGCACCCGATGCTGGACGGCACGCCGTCCATCGCCGCGCCGATCCGCTCGGCCGCGGACCTCACCCGCGAGCAGATGATCGAGTACGTCACGACCGTCGCTCAAGAAAACCCCGACAACATCGCCAAGCTCGTGAAATTGTGGCTCGCCGAATAACATGCTGACCGATAAACCGCTGCTCACGCTCGGCGACGATCCGCAGGGATCGTCCTATCACGATTCGTACGCGCCGCCGGCGGTGCTCGACATCTCCGGGCCCGAAAAGGCCGCCGTCCTGATGATCACCATCGGGCTCGAGCTGTCCGCGTCCATCTTCAAGTTTCTCCGCCAAGACGAGGTCGAGCGCATCGTGCTCGAGATCGCGAAGATCTCGACGGTCTCGATCGAGAAGCGCGATGCCGTCGTCCAAGAGGCGTACCAGCGCGCGATCGCGCTCAAGTACATCAACGAAGGCGGCATCGAGTACGCCAAGGAGATTCTCGAGCGGTCGTTCGGCGCCGGTCAGGCCGACGACATGACGAACCGGCTGTTCGCGGCGCTCAAACACGGCAACCCGCTGGAGCTGGTGAAGAAGACCGAGCCGGCGCAGCTGCTGGAGTTCATCAAGGAAGAGCACCCGCAGACGATCTCGCTCATCCTCGTGTACATGTCGCCCGACCAAGCCGGCGCGGTGCTTTCGCAGCTCGATCCCGAACTGCAAGGCGAAGTCGCGATGCGCATCGCCATCTTGCAAAAAACCGCGCCGGAGATTCTCGAACAGTTGGACGAATTGCTCGGCCGACGGCTGCTGGTCAGCGGCTCCGACTTCACCAAGGCCGGCGGCGTGCAGTCGCTCGCGGCGGTCATGGGCTTCGTCGACCGCGAGACGGAGAAGAACATCCTCGACGGCCTCACCAAGCGCGATCCCGACGTCGCCAACGAGGTCAAGAACCTGCTGTTCGTGTTCGAGGACATCATCAACCTCGACGACCGCGCGATCCAGCGCGTGCTCA
>JALZBE010000554.1 GCA_030947665.1 Vulcanimicrobiota bacterium
GTCGCCGAACGACACGTAGTGCGCGAGCGTCGCGTGTCCGACGACCGCGGCGAGCGCGCGCCGCATCGTGCTGCACGCGCTGCGCAAGCTCTGCGCGCCGAGCAGCGGATCGGCATCCGGCCAGAACGCCTGGATCAGGTCCCGGCGGTTCGCGCGACCGTCGGGCCGCAGCGCGAGATACGTCAAAATCTGACCGTCACGGCGCCGGATCCACTCGACGCGCTGACCGTCGATGCGAACCTGCGGCGCGCCGAACAGCTCGACCGCGAACGGCGACAGCGTGCTCGTCGAAGCCGGCGACGCGACGCGCGCGAGCCGCGCGATCACGCGGTACGGCCGGCAGACGCCGTCGACGAGCTGGACGAACATCCCGCGCGCCTCGAGGCGGTCGAGCGTCGCGTCGTCGATCGCTTCGCCGTCGAAGTAGCGGCGCGCGCGCGCGGCGAGCGCCGGATCTTGACCCGCGAACGCGACGTCGACGAACTCTTTGATGAGGCCGGCGCTCGCGCGCTGCCAGCCTTCGACCGCGCCGTCGAGCGAGCGGCCCGCCGATGCGGCGTTCCGCACGACGCTGCACAATGCGAACGGCCAGCCGTCCGTGTCGATGACGAGGCGCGCGACGTCGCGCTCGTCGCCGCGCACGACGCGGGAGCTGTCGACGAAGCGGGCCGCTTCATCGGCCGTGAACGCCAACCGTCCGCCACCGCACAGCGCGGCGAGGCCCAGCGAGATCAGCCGCGTCGTATCGAACACTTCTCGCGTGCGCGCCGCATACAGGAACGTCACGTTCTCCGGGCCGTCGAACACCAGTTGCTGCAGTAGCCGGCGTCCTTCGTCCGAAGCGCGGTCCGCGTCGTCGACGAGGATCTCGCGCCGCCCGACGGCGCCCAGTGCGAGCAGCAGCGTCTCGGTGTCGGGCACCGCTCCGATCTCCAGCGCGGCGCAGAGGGCGTCGCGGATCGCCGCCGCACCGGCGCCGTCCCCGAGCGCTACGTAGGCGGCCGGGAACCGGGACCGCGCGGCGTACAGCACCAGCGCCGTCGTCT
The DNA here is from genome assembly GCA_030947665.1 of Vulcanimicrobiota bacterium. Lineage (GTDB taxonomy): Bacteria > Vulcanimicrobiota > Vulcanimicrobiia > Vulcanimicrobiales > Vulcanimicrobiaceae > Vulcanimicrobium. Next base: position 1,047 of record JALZBE010000554.1, read on the forward strand.
TGCCGCAGCCGGCCGGAGCGGCCAGCAGCCGCAGCGGGAAGTCGGCGTGGTCCGCGAGCCAAACGGAAAGCCGCTCGCGGTGTATGACGTCGGGCGCGAGCTTCGGAAGTCGTTGCTTCGGCGTAACGCCGAACCCAGGCTCTCCCTGAGTGAGAACGGCCACAGTGCTCGCAGCATACCCCAGTCGGCCCTAATTTATGACCTTTGACCTAGGACCTGCGGGTAAAATTTAGGTCAACGAGGAAGCGCGCCGGCCATGCCACAACCGCCGCTCGATGAAGATGTGGGTCGTCCGGAACCGGGACACCGGCCGCGTCCTGGCCTGGCGGGTCCGCCGCGCGGACGGCTGGGTGTCACGGCTGGTCGGCTTTCTGCCGCGCCGGTCGATCGCCGCAGAGGAAGGGCTGTGGTTCGAAGGCTGCGGCGCGGTCCACACGCTGGGGATGCGCAGCGCGCTCGACGTCGTGTTCCTGGACCGCGCCCTGCGGGTCGTGCGGGTCGCGGCGAACGTCCGCCCGCACCGGCTCTACGTCGGCGCGCGGGGAGCCCACGTCGTCGTCGAGTTCGGGCCCGGCTTCGCGAAGGCGAACCCGCTCGCACCGGGCGACCAGCTCGCGCTCGAGCCGGTTTAAGGCACGCGGCGCACCTTGAGTGCCCGCACGAGGGACACGATGCCGCGCCCGCGCTGCATCGTCACCCGGACCGTGTACGACCCGGGCTCGGCGGGCGCGGTCAGCTTGACGCTCCGCTCGCCGCGGCGCACGTCGGTCCCGGCGACCTCGATGCCGTCGCGGTCGCGCACGATCTGAACCCGCGCGCCGTCGGACGACGGCACCGTCACCACGACGGCCTGTCCCATCGGCGCCGGCTCAGGCCGGATCGCGAACGTGTCGCCGCCGCCGCCCTCGAGCACCGATGGTTCGGGCGGGATGCCGCTGCGCGGTCGCGCCGATGCGGATGCGGTCGCCTGCGCGACGGCCGATGCCTCAGGCGACGCGGACGGCTTGGGTGAGACGGCCGCCGGAAACGGCACGCGCGTCTCCTCGCGCGCATCCGCGCCTTCGGCGCGCGCCACGAGCAGGTACGGCTCGCGCGCACCCGCCGGCGGTGCCGGGATCTGGACGCTGCCGCGGCCGGACGGCGTCGTGGTCGCGAACCACGTCGCGCCGTTGCGGTCCACGACCGATAGGTGCAGGTCGCGCGCGTGCGCCGTATAGCGCACGGTGAGCGCGGTGTCGGGGCGCGGTGCGTCGACGGCGATGCTCTCGATCCGGGGCGGCGGCGTGGCGACGATACGCACCGCCGGCGGAGCCGTCGCGCGGGCATAGACCGCGTCGCGCGCATCGCTCCCGAACGCGTTCGCGACGACGATCCGCAAGCTCGCGGCGGACGGTATCGCGACCACCATCGTGCCCGCGGCGTCCGGCAGCGAGCCGTGCGCGACGACGTCGCCGCGTGCGTCGCGCAGCTCGTACGTGCGCGAACCGCTCCCGGCCGTCACCCAGCGCGCGACGGTCCCGCCGTTGGGGCCGTTCAGCAGCGTCGCCTCGACGACGCGCGGGCGTCCCGCCGCGACGCCGATGAGCGTCGCGCCGGCGAGCAGCCCCGCGGCGCCGAGCGCGGTCGCGAAACCCACCCTGCGGCGCCG
>JALZBE010000113.1 GCA_030947665.1 Vulcanimicrobiota bacterium
GACGTGCGCCGACCACGACAACGGGTCGCGCACGATCGTCGCGCAGCCCACGACGCCGGCGCCGCGCAGCGCGAGCAGCGTCGTCATCGCGTCGCGCTCGATTTCGCGCACCCACGCGGCGAGCACTTTGGGATGCGCGATGTCGCGCGGCAGAAACAGCAGATCGTGCGGCGGCAGCTCGCGCGCGAACGCGAGCACCGCTGCTTCGTCGCCGGCGCGCATGAACCGCAGTTCGACGTCGCCGCCGTCGAGCGTGCGCGGGTACGTCGCGGCGCCCGCGGTCATACCGACCGCACTCCCAGCCACGCGTCGAGCTTCGGCCACAACCGCTTCACGGCGTTGGGTCCCGCAACGAGGCTGACGTGGCCGCCCTTGAGCACGACCTCTTCCTTGTCGGTCGAGCCGACGTGGCCGATCAGCGGCTTCGCCGCGTCGTAGGGCACGATGTGATCGTGCTCGGCCATCGCGTGCAACATGGGTGCCGTGATGGCGCCGAGATCGACGCGCTTGCCGCCGACCACGAGCTCGTTCTTGTGCAAGCGGTTCTCCCAGATCAGCTCTTTGATCGTCTCGCGAAAATACTCGCCCGCCAGCGGTAGCGTGTCGGTGGACCAGCGCTCGAACGCGCGGAACGACTTGACGAACTTCTCGTCCCACATGTTCTCCCAGAGCGTGATCTGGCCGGCGATGCGGCTCGCCGGGCGCAGCATGTCGAACGACGTAAAGATCATCTCCGAGGGCACGTTGCCGGTGGCGTCGACGAGCTTGTCGACGTCGAAGTAGCGCCGGTCCGACCACTTCGCGAACAGCTCCATGCGGCTGAAGTCGATCGGCGTCGTGAAGCACACGATGTTCGTGATGCGGTCGTGCGGGTGCAGCGCGGCGTACATCACCGTCAGCACGCCGCCCATGCAGTAGCCGAGCACGGTGATGTCGTCGACGCCGCTGTCGTCGCGCACGATCTGCACGCACTCGGGGATGAAGCGCAGCGTGTAGTCTTCGAACCGCAGGCCGCGGTCGGCCGCGACCGGCGGGCTCCAGTCGATGAGGTAGACGTCATAGCCCTGTTTGAGCAGAAACTCGACGAAGCTCTGCCCGGCCGTGAGGTCGAGGATGTAGCCGCGGTTGCTCGTCGCCATCACGATGAGGATCGGGATGCGGTAGATCTCGTCGGCCAGCGGGCGGTAGTGGTAGAGATGCAGCGTGCCGCGGTCGAGCAGCACGTCTTTGGGCGTCGGGCCGACCGCAGGCGCCGGCGAAGCCAGGTAGTCGAGGCCTTTGAGGCTGCGCTGGATCGCGCGCTGAACCTCGTCCTGGATACGCTCGGCGGTCGGATTCATGTTCGTCGACCGCTCAGGACGCGGCGGACGGCGGGCTCTTCGTGCGCGGCGGACGCGCGCGAGGCGCGTCCGTCGCCGGCACCGTCGCCGTCGACACAGCATCGGCGCGCGGTGCTTGCGCGATCCGCTCGAGCAGCGCGTTCATCCGGTCGAGCCGCGCTTCCACGCCGCCGAGGCGCTCCGCGATGGCGAGCACTTCGGCGCGGCTCGGCAGGTTTGCGGTCGCGAGATACGTCGCCATGAACTGCTTCATCGTGTCCTGCAGCTTGAGCATGCCGCCCATCGCGCCGTGCATCGAGCTGCTGTACTCGTCCGACGCCATCGTCTTGTTGGCGAGCGCGTTGACGTTGGTCTCCCACTGCGAGAGCATGTCGCGCCACAACGCCATCGGGTCGGGGGGCTTGTCGTTGTCGGCCACGATCAGACCGGCGCCGTCTCGGCGGCTCGCCGCTTCGCTTCTTCGTCGTACAGCGCGGTCTTGAGGATCTTTCCGACCGCCGTCTTCGGCAGCGCGTCGCGGAACTCGACCACCGCGACCATCTCGTGCTTGCCGAGCTTGTCCTTGAGGAACTCTTTGAGCTGCTCGATCGAGAACGGCTCCGCGCCTTTCTTGAGCGCGATGAACGCCTTGGGCGACTGACCGCGGTACTCGTCGGGGATGCCGATGACGGACACTTCCGCGACGTCGGGATGCGTGTAGATCGCCTCTTCGATGTTGCGCGGGTACACGTTGAAGCCGCCGCACAGCAGCATGTCCTTGATGCGGTCGACGATGAACACGAAGCCGTCATCGTCCATGTACGCGACGTCGCCGGTGCGGAAGAAGCCGTCGGGCGTCATCGAGTCGGCCGTCGCCTGTTCGTTCTTCCAATAGCCTTTCATCACGTTGGGGCCCTGGATGCAGATCTCGCCGCGCTCGCCCAGCGGCACGTACGTGTTCGGATCCTGGACGCTAGCGAACTTGAGCATGATGCGCGGCAGCGGGATGCCGCACGAGCCGCCTTTGCGCATCCCGCGCATCGGCGTGAACGTGCCCGACGGCGACGTCTCCGTCATCCCCCAGCCTTCGTTCACCTCGGCGCCGGTCACCGCGCGGAACTGCTGCTGCACCTCGACCGGCAGCGGCGCGCCGCCCGATGCGCAGTATTTCAGCGACGTCAGGTCCAGCTCGGCCAAGCCCGGATACGACAGCAGCGCGGTATACATCGTCGGCACGCCCATGAAGATCGTGATCTTCTTCGCGACGAGGTCTTTGATGACGGCTTCGAGGTCGAAGCGGATGTGGATCACCGACTCCGCGCCGAGTTCCATGCACAGCAGCATACACGCGCTGAGCGAGTAGATGTGGAACAGCGGCAACACCAGCAGACAGCGCTCTTCGCCGGGGATCAGCACCGGCGGGTCGAGCTTCGTCGTCTCGACGTACTGGCTCATCGCGGCCGTGAGGTTGGCGTGCGTGAGCATCGCGCCTTTCGGTAATCCCGTCGTGCCGCCGGTATATTGCAGCACGGCGATGGTCTCGGCCGGGTCGCCGAACGGATGCTGTTCGTACGCACCGTCGTTGGCGATCAGCGCTTGAAACGACACGCGGCCGTTGGCATCCGGCGCAGCACCGCCGGTGAGGCCGGCGAAGTCGGGAAACCCGCCGAGATCGTCGAGGCCACCGACCACGAGCGTCTTCAAGCCGGCGTGGCCGACGAGCGCTTCCATTTGCGGCAGCAGCATCGGCAGATCCAGCGTCACGAGGATCTGCGTCTCGCTGTCTTCCACTTTGTGGGCGAGCACTTGCGCGGCGTCGAGCGGCGAGTAGTTCACCACCGTGCCCCCGGCCTTGAGCACGCCGAAGAACGCGACGAAATAGTGCGGCGTATTCGGCAAGTACAATCCGACGTGCACGCCCGGCCGCACGCCCAATTGTTGAAAGCCTTTCGCGGCGCGGTTCGCGAGCGCGTGCAGTTGGCGGTATGTCGCGCGGCGCCCCATGAACTCGACCGCGGGCCGGTCGGCGAAACGCTCCGCGGCCCGGTCGAGGATGTCGTACACGGGGCCGAGCGCGAGCGGCGCGTCCCAGCGGGCCGGCGAGGGGTACGATTTGACCCAAGGCGTGTCGTTCATCGTTTCTCCTGGGCGTGCGCGGCGATGGCGTCGATGATGCGGGGCCACACTTCTCGTGGAAAAGAGTGGCCCATTCCTTCGATGAGGAGCAGCCGCGCGCCGGGGATCGTCACCGCGGTGTCGCGGCCGTGATCGTCGGGGACCAGCGGATCGGCCGTGCCGTGGATCACCAGGGTGGGTACCGTGACGCTCCGCAGGGCCTTGCGGCGATTGCCCGAGGCGATGATCGCGAGCATTTGGCGCGCGACGCCGGGCGGGTTGATCCCGCGGTCGTACGACGCGGCGCCTTGCCGGGCGGTGCGTTCCGCGTTGAACGGAAAATGGTCGCCCGCGAGCACCGACCACGTGTGGACGTACTCGCGGACGTAGCCCTCGCGGTCGAGCGGGACTTTCTTGCCGAGCACCGCGAGCGCGCGCGGTTTTGGCCCCGGCAGCCGCGGGTCGCCGATCGGCGCCATGATCGACGTCAGCGAGCGAACGCGCGCCGGATAGAGCATTGCGAGCTCTTGCGCGATCGCGCCGCCCATCGACGCGCCGACGATATGCGCGCTGCGAATGCCGAGCGCGTCCATGAGCCCGACCGTATCGGCGGCCATGTCGCGCAGCGTGTACGGCACGCGGAACATGATGCGCGTGGCCGACGCGAGCATCATCTCCGCGAGCCGCGGCGTGCGCGCTTTCGGAAACCGCGTCGACATGCCGATGTCGCGGTTGTCGAAGCGCACCACCCAAAAGCCGCGCGCCGCGAGCAGCGTGCAGAACTCGTCGTCCCAAATGATCATCTGCGCCGCGAGCCCCATGATGAGCACGAGCGGCGGGTTCGCGGGATCGCCGAACGTCTCGTAGCAGAGCTGAATGCCGTTGGCCGGCACGAAGGCGGCGTTCATGACGCGGTAGCCTCGTGGTCGACGTCGAGCGGAAGCACCCAGTGCTGCGTCGAGCCCTCGGCTTCGTCGACGCGGAAGCCGGCGTGCCGCGCCAAATGCACGAACGGGGTGTTTTCGCGCAGCGCGCACGCGACCAAACGTCGCAGCCCGCGCGCCCTGACGCGCTCGATCAGCGCATCCAGCATGGCCGTCCCGACGCCGGCATGGCGCGTGCCGCGGGCGACGACGATGGCGAGCTCGGCCGACTCCTCATCGAGCAGCACCGCGTGCGCTGCGCCCAGCGGCACGGTGCCTTCGAACGCGATCACGCCGATCGTGTCGGCCCGGTCCTCGACAAACCGGTGCACTTCTTCGGAATCGAAGTGGTCGACGAGGTGGAAGAAGCGGCAGTAGCGGTCCTCGGCGGTCGTCGACTCGAGGATCGTGCGGTATGCTTCTTCGTCGGTCGGCGCGATCGGTCGCACGAGCATCGTGATCGTCTCTGTTCTTGGACGCGGGTTGGGCCTCAGGTCACCGGTTTCGGCGCCGGGTGCCGGAGGACCGGCCGGCGGCAGGTGCCGGGAAGGGGATGGAACCCCGGCTTGGAGACTTCCGAACGTGCCATGACGCGTGACGCTGTGCTGGCGCATCTCGGGACCGTCCGAAACCTTGGCGGGGAATATCGAAGGCCGGCGGCTCCCGCGGCGTAAGCATTTCATTGGGGAAGAAAGCTCGTGACGATAACGGTATGCAAATGAAAATCGCGAACGTTCGCGCTGCGCTGATGATCCTGCTCGTCTCGTCGACGATGGGCGGCGCAGCGACGACAGAAAAAATAGCGACGTTTACGACGGACTTGAAGTACCAGCGTGGACTACGATCTCCCGAAACATCTCCTGCTTTTCGCGCGCCCCCTGGAAAGTCGTACCAATTCCGCTTGAATCCGGAGATAGATATCGATGGAACCTCGTTGTTTTCGAGCTGGTAATGGAAGACACGAATGAAGCGGACGGCTTGCGGCAGCGGAAAAACCGCGCCGAGGGCTCGACGTTGATACGTCGAACGCGCATGTTGTCATTCGATGCTAACTCCATCGGGTGACGGACTCGGTCGGTGTTAACGCACCGGCCGGGTCGCCTAGTGATAAATCGCGAAGAATCGCTGTCGAAATTATAGCACGAACATGCGTTCCCATCAACGTTAACTCGAACGCAGGTTCATCGCCGGGGGACGTGATTGCATGAACGCTGACGTGACGCCAATCAAGGACTCTTTGGTCGGCTTCTGGTTGTTCGACGCGGCCGGAATGCAGTCACAGGTGTCGCTTGCGCCCGACGGAACGTACACGAATACGCTGGTGACCGGCGCGCAGGGGCATTCGGGATCCTGGGCCGTGAGCGATAACGGGTCCGGCGGCCATACGATCGTCTTCACGCTGAAGTCGTGGTTTCCAACGGAGTACGTTGGACCGCTCGGCTCAACGACGATCATCATGCCGAAGACGGAGACGTGGTACGTCACCGGCATCCAGCCGGATCAGATACTCATTCACGGCGGAGTCCTGCGGCGGATCACCCCGGGGATGTCCGCCCTGGGAATGCCGATGGGCGGCGGCATGCAAAGCGGAGCCGCGTTCTCAGGGATGATGACGACGGACGCCTACAACGCCGAACTCGCAAAGGAGATGCGCCAGATCGGCGACGCCGGACGCAAAGTATTCGGCGTGTTCAAGGGCATCTTCAAGAAGCGCTGAGCATCGGCGAAGCTGCATCGAGTCGTCCTCTCGCTCACGAAACCTGCTCGCCCTGGGACGGTAGCGTCCGGGTATGAGAAATCACTGAGCCTCTCGCGCGGATTCGAGGGCTCCGATGCCGAACTCTTCTCCGGCAAAAGGGGATTCGCAGATGGCAACATGGTCGAAGCTGCGCTGTTCGTTCTGCAAGAAAAATGACGCGGAGGTCGCGAAGCTCGTGGCTGGCCCCGGGGTCCATATCTGCGACGAATGCGTCGCGGTCGCGACCCGGCTGATGGAGGCGCCACCGCCTCAGCGGCCGGCCCCGGACACGCAGTCGTTGCGGCAACGCGTCGCGGCCGGCATTCGGCGCCTGTTGCATCCCGGCACAACCCACCGCTTGCGAGAACTTCCCAACTGCTAAGGCTATTAGCTCGCGCGCGTTCGATCGGCGCCGCGGTACACGAGCGCTTCGGCGACGTGATCGCGCGCGATGCGTTCCGCTCCCGCGAGGTCGGCGACCGTGCGCGCGACGCGGGCGATGCGGTCGAACGCGCGCGCGCTGAGCAAGCCGCGCGTAACCGCGCCTTCGAGTAGTGCGAGGGTCTCCGCGTCGAGCGGGCAGGTTCGCCGAACATCCGCTGCGGTGATCGCCGAGTTCGTCGCTGCCGCCGCGTTTCGCAAACGTGCCGATTGACGCTCGCGTGCCGATTCGACCCGCCCCCGAATCAAGGCCGAGGTCTCCGCCGATCCCCGCCGCACCAGTTCGTCGAACGACACGCGCGACACGGTGACGTGCATGTCGATGCGGTCGAGCAGCGGCCCGGATAATTTCGCGAGATACTTCTGCACCGTGGTTTCATCGCAGCGGCAGTCCGATGCGCGGTCGCCGCGGAAGCCGCACGGGCACGGGTTCATCGACGCGACTAGCGTGAAGCGCGCGGGAAACGTCAGCGTGCCGGCCGCGCGCGCGATCGTCACGGAGCCCTCTTCGAGCGGCTGGCGCAGCACTTCGAGCGTCGAGCGCGGGAATTCGCCAAGCTCGTCGAGATAGAGCACGCCGTGCTGCGCGAGCGAGATTTCGCCGGGCCGCGGCTGCGCGCCGCCGCCGACCAGCGAGACACGGCTCGCCGTGTGGTGC
>JALZBE010000555.1 GCA_030947665.1 Vulcanimicrobiota bacterium
CGCCGAGGCGCTGCTCGCGGAGATCTATCGCCAGCGCAACGCGACCGGGCACGTGACGGCATGAGCGACTCCGTGCGCAAAAAGATTCTCGGCGGCGACGAGGCGCCGCCGGAGATCGAAGCGGAGCCGCGGATCGTGGGAACGGACGCTTCGCTCGAAGACGAGGTGTACGGTGCGACGCTGCGGCCTCGCACGTTCGAGGACTACGTCGGTCAAGAACAGGTCGTCGACAACCTGCGCATCGCGATCGACGCCGCCGCGCGGCGCGGCGAGCCGCTGGAGCACGTGCTGTTCTCCGGGCCGCCGGGTCTGGGCAAGACGACGCTCGCGAACTTGATCGCGCGCGCGACCGGCGGCACGATGCACGCCACCTCGGGCCCGACGCTCGAGAAGCCGAAAGACCTCGTCGGCATCCTCACCCGCCTGGAGCGCGGCGACGTGCTGTTTGTCGACGAGATCCACCGTCTGAGCACCGTCGTGGAAGAGTATCTCTATCCCGCGATGGAAGATTTCCAGATCGACTTCGTCGTCGACCGCGGCGCGTATGCGAGGTCGCTCAAGCTCCCGCTCAAACGCTTCACGCTCGTCGGCGCAACGACGCGCGCAGGGATGCTGTCGGCGCCGCTGCGCGACCGTTTTGGCATCGTGCACCACCTGGCGTACTACGAGCCCGCGGAGCTGCAGCGCATCGCGGAGCGCAGCGCGCGCGTGCTCGACATCGCGATGGAACCCGAGGGCGCGCGCACGATCGCGGAGCGCAGCCGCGGCACGCCGCGCATCGCGAATCGTTTGCTGCGGCGCGTGCGCGACTTCGCCGAGGTGCGCGCGGACGGCGTCATCACCGCCGCGGTTGCCGACGAGGCGCTGCGCCGCGAGGGTGTGGACGCGCGCGGCCTCGACCGGCTGGATCGCGCATACCTCGACACGATCGCGAACCAGTACGGCGGCGGGCCGGTGGGGATCAACGCGATCGCGGCGACGTTGACCGAAGACGTGGAGACCCTCGAAGACGTCGTCGAACCGTACCTGCTCAAGATCGGCCTCGTTCAGCGCACGGCGCAAGGCCGCAAGACGACGCCCGCGGCGCTGGCGCACCTCGGCATCCGTTCCCCCAAGAGCGGTCAGCCGCGCCTGCTGTGATCGCGCGCGCAGCATTTCTGAAGCTCGTCGGCGCCGCGACAACCGTGGGCACCGGCGGGCTCGACATCTGGGATCCGCTGTCGCCGCAGATTCGCGTGCTCGTCGCGAACGACACGCGCGGCGAGATACCGCAAGTCGCGCCGGACGGCACGTTCGCGTTCGGCGGCAAGCGCTGGCGTGGTGCGCCGTCGACGGTCGGCACGGGCGACGGAAAATTTCTGCTCGTCACCACGATCGACGTCGACGCGTACTTACAGGGCGTGGTGCCGCTCGAGTCGCCGCCCTCGTGGCCGTCCGCGGCGCTCGAGGCGCAGGCGATCGTCGCGCGCACGTTCGCGCTGGGACGCCGCTCGCTCTCGCGGCCGTACGACGTGCAGGCGAACGAATCCGATCAGCGCTGGGGCGGCGTCGAGGCCGAGCATCCCGCCGCGACGGCCGCGATCCGCGCGTCGCGCGGCAAGACGCTGCGCTTCGGCGGCGGTCCCGCGTCCGTGTTCTACTCCGCGTGCTGCGGCGGCCACACCGCGGACATCGCCGCGGTGTGGAACGGGGCGCCGCTGCCGTATCTGCGCGGCGTCGTCGACCCCTATTGCCTGCAAGCGCCCGAGTACCGCTGGGAGCGCACCGTCCCGCTCGACCGCGCGGTCGCGGCGTTCGGCGCGCGCACGGGCGGCACGCTCACGGGGACGGCGCTGAGCGATCCCGACCCGACCGGCCGCCCGCGCACCGTCGCGCTGATGGGCATGACGACGGCCACCGTGCCGGTCGCCGATTTCCGACGCATGCTCGGCTACGACGTCGTGCGCAGCTTGTGGCTGCGGTCGCTGCGGATCGACGCTTCGCAGGCGGCGGCGCGCCTGGTCATCGAAGGCTCCGGACGTGGCCATGGGGTGGGGCTCTGCCAGTGGGGCGCGAAATTTTTCGCGGCGTCGGGTGCGTCCGCGGCGGATATCCTCGCGTTCTACTTCCCCGGGACCGCGGTGACGAGTGCCTGACGACGAACGTGGCGACGAACCGATCCGGCTGCGCAAGCTCATCGACGTCGTCATCGAGGACAAAGTCTCGTTCATGCTGTTCCGCGCGACGATCGCGGACATCAGCGCGACCGGGATGCGGGTGATCTCCGACCAGTATCTCCCGAAGGGAACGCGGTACACGTTCACCTTCAAGCGCGCGCCGTTTTTCGTGCTGCGCGGCGAGGTGCGCTGGGTGCGCGCGCAAGAGCGCGAGACCGTTCAGTGCGGCGTGACCTTCGTCGACCTGTCCGACGAGGACCGCCGCAAACTGCGCGAGTTCGTGGAGATCGAGCGCCAGCGGGTCCCGACGAACTGAGCAGCGACGACCCGCGCGCGACGGACGCCTACGACTACGCCATCCCAGACGAGCTGATCGCGCGCGAACCGGCGGCGCGGCGCGAAGCGGCGCGGCTGCTGGTCGTCGGTCGCGGCGACGCGCTCGAGCACCGCACCTTCGCGGACTTTCCGTCGCTACTGCGCGCCGGCGACGTGCTCGTCATCAACGAGACGCGCGTCGTG
>JALZBE010000556.1 GCA_030947665.1 Vulcanimicrobiota bacterium
GCCGCAGCTCATCCAGCCGCTGCTCGACATCCCCGTCAAGGACCCGACCGTCGTTCAGATCGCCGGCGGCGAGTTCGTCGTCGCGGCGCTGGTGTACGCGCTGGCGTTCCGCGATCCCGCACGCTTTCGCGTACTGCTCTGGCTATGCGCGCTCGATCAGCTCTTCGCAGTCGTGCTGCCGGCGCTTGGGGTCGCGCACGGCACGTTGCCGGCGACGTGGAAGATCGTCGCGCCGATCCCGTTCCAGTCGGTACTGGCGGTACTGTTCGTCGTCTATGCCGCGCGGCCGGGACGGAACCGCAGCGCGACGCCGTTCATGCAGTAGCGCAATCCCGTCGGTTTCGGGCCGTCGTCGAAGACGTGACCGAGGTGTCCAGCGCAGCGCGCGCAGTGCACTTCGGTGCGCTCCATGAATCCCGAGCCGTCGGCGCGCGTCGCAACCGCCTTCGGCAGCGGCGCGTAGAAGCTCGGCCAGCCCGTGCCGCTGTCGAACTTCGTCTTCGACGAGAACAGCGCGAGGTCGCACCCCAGGCACGCGTACATTCCGGCGCGCTTCTCTTCGTCGAGCGGGCTCGAGAATGCGCGCTCCGTTCCCTCGTGGCGAAGGACGTCGTACGACTCCGGCGGGAGCAGCTTGCGCCACTCCGCGTCGGTGTGCATGACGAGCGCTCCTGTGGCCCGCGCGGCGGCCGGGGCCGCCAGGAGCAGGCCGGCGATTCCGGTGAGGACGGTGCTGCGTTTCATCGTATTGCTAACGCTACCAAAGCCCGGTTCGGATGTCCGTAAGCGAGCTTACCTCACGGCGGGCGCTGCGGGCGAGGGCGCCGGGTCGGGCGCCAGCGGGTTCGGATCGAAGACGTCGCCGCCCGCGATGAGCCCGTCGTCGTCGATCGCGAAGATGTAGAGCAGCGTGCGCTTGGGCGTGCGCAGCAGATACTGGTACGCCGACGACGGCGCGCGCCGGTCGACGTTGACCAAGGTGTACGTGCGGTCGCCGAAGCGCGCCAGATCACGCAGCGCCGCTCGGATTCGCGGCAGGCGCAACCCCGCACGCGCGGCGGGGCGGAGCTTCGTGAAGTCGATCTTGCCCGCGACGGCGTCGTCGAGCCAGCGCCGCGCGAGCGCATCGACCGCTGGTTTCGAGTACGGAATCGGACTCGGCGACGCCGCCGGGTTGGGCGCGGCGGTCGCCGCGGGCGCCGGCGCGGGCGTTGCCGCCGGCAACGGTTTGGACGGCGCCGGGACGACCGCGCGGTACACGGCGTTCATGATCGCGTTGTACGCGGCGGGCTCTTGATTGGTGAGCACGATGAGATCGATGCCGTCCTCGACGAAGCGCGCGTCCTGCGTGCCGAAGCCGGTCGTGTCGCCGCCGTGCAGCACCACGTGCTTGCCGCCGGGGAGCGGTTGCATGAACAAGCCGAAACCGTAACGCGTATCGGTGCCGTCGGCCAGCTTGGACGGCGTGTGCATCATCTCGCGCGATGCGGCGGACAGCAGCGTGCCGCGGTCGATCGCGTTGTTCCACGTTTCGAGGTCCGCCAGCGTGCTCTCGATCGCGCCCGCGCCGGAGAACCATGAGTAGTCGAGATGCGACTCGTGCTCTTGCTCGCCCATCGCGAAGCGCGTGTAGCCGGTCGCGCGATTTGTTTCGACGAGCGACTGGTCTTCGTAATGCGTGCGCGTCATCCCGAGCGGTTCGAAGATGCGCGTGCGCAGGAAGTCCGCGTAGCTCATGCCCGACAGCCGTTCGATGATCGTCGCGAGCATCACGTAGCCGGTGTTCGAGTACTGCCACTTCGTACCGGGCTTGAAGCCGAGCGGGCTGCTCACGACCGTGTCGAGGATTTCTTCGTTGGTAGCGGGCCGCGCGGCGAGCCGGTCGACGTCGGGAAGCTCGGTGAACTCCGCGTAGCCGCCGGTGTGCGTGAGCAGGTTGCGGATCGTGACCTCGCGGCCGTGCGGTATCGCCGGCAGATAGCGCGATACCGGCGCATCGACGTCCAGCTTGCCGGCGTCACGCAGCAAGAGGATGCCGGCCGCGGTGAACTGCTTGGTGTTCGAACCGATTCCGTACATCGTGTCGGCATCGGCGAGCACCTTGTCGTCGAGGTTGCGATAGCCGTACGCCTTCGCGAACACGAGGTTGCCGGCTCTCGCGACGCCGATCGCGACCGACGGCGTCGACTTGCGGTCGATGGCGGTCGCCGCGATCTTGTCGATCGCCGCGATCTGCTCCGGCGTCAGCGGGCCGGCGGCCGCGGGAGTCGGCTGCGACTGGGGCGACGCGCCGCTCAGCGGGGTCGCCACGGCCGCGGTTGCCAAGGTCAGGACCACGGCAAACGCCGCGCTCGCAATACGAAAACGCCTCATGTCCGCAATTACCGTGCGGGCCGGCGTGTTGTTTCCCGTGCCGAAGGGCGGCCGCATAGGGCGCCGGGACCCTACCGGCGCAACGGTACCAGGTGAGCGCCCGCGACCTCAACGCCAGCGGCATCCCGCTGCGGCCGTTCTACGAAGAGCCCGAGCCGCCGATTCGGCGCGCGCCGCCCGGCGAGTTCCCGTACACGCGCGGGGTCCGGCGCACGATGTACCGCGGGCGGCACTGGACCATGCGCCAGTACGCCGGCTTCGCGACGGCCGCGGAGTCCAACGAGCGCTACCGTTACC
>JALZBE010000557.1 GCA_030947665.1 Vulcanimicrobiota bacterium
TCGAGAAACCGCACGGTTTCACGGACGTCGGACTGTTCCTGAGAAGCGGACGGCCCCGCTGCCAATGCACTCGCTGCCGCTTCGGAGATCGGCGCGTGCCTGTTCGACGCAGTGCCAAGCGCGCGAACGCCCCACACCGCGCACGAGAGCGCGATGAGGAGCGTGATGCGGATCGCCAGAACTCGCACGGCTGCGCGCGGCCGGGCGCTACTGCCGGGTGTGATCGTCCGGATTCTGCCCCGGCGGGAACGGCTGCGTCGGGTCGGCCACGAACGGGAACACGTTGCGGAACGCGACTTCGTTCTTGTCGACGTGATCGGTCATCGGAACGCCGTTGTTGATGATCGTGAACGTCCCGTCGACGACATCGTCTCGGAGACGCCGCCCGCCCATCTTCCCGTAGCCGCCGCCGGGGTTGTTTCCGCCGCCGGTGCCTTTGTTCGGGACGGTCAAGTCGAGCCGCAGGATGTCGCCCTTGGTCACGGCCACGGCGGCGAGCATCGCGATGTGCGCGTCGTCGGTGCCGAGGTTCTTGAGATTCTTGATGATGTCGTCCTTGAATTTTCCGTTCGCGTCGTCTTCGGTTGTCGACGCGTTGTACTCGTCCTTGCGTGCGGCGGGGAGAAGACCGTTATTGACGAGCGGGTTCCCGTCGCGGTCAACCGTCTTCCAGTCGCCGCTGCCGGTGATCTCGCCGTTGTCGCCGATCGTCTGCGTGCGGTGGCGTTGGGTGACGGCGTTGACGCCGATGACGTTCCCAGATCCTTTGAGCATAGAGGCAGGTACTTCGAGGGCGGTTATCAGCGTGTTGAATCCTGCGTACGTGTCGCGCCCGCGTGCACCTAAGAGCGACTTATCGGGATGCCCGGGATGCATGATCGAGGACGCAACGAAGCGGTTCGCGCCGGTGTCGTCCAAAAAAAACGGATCGTCCATGACGCCGCCGAAGAAGGTGACGCCGGTTGCAGGATCCGTCGTGGTGACGGGTTTCATCGGCTTGTAGTCCTGCGTCGCGACGGTCGTCGGCGCGGTAAACGTCTTGCCGTTCGGCAACTTGATGGTGGCGGTCTGCCCGGTCAGCCGGCCGACCCCCTTCGAGTACGTGATGTCGATGAAGGCGTCAGGTTTCGCATCGCCGGTATTCTCGATCTCGAAGCGGTAACGAATGTTCGGATCGAAGATCGACATGCCGAAATGCTCGCCGGAAACGATGAAGCCTTGCGTGCTCATGATCAGGACGACCTTCGAGTTGTCGTTCGGATCGAGGAACGCGTACATGTCGGCGAGGTCGGCGCCGCGGTCTTGCGCGACGATCGGCGAATCGATGTGGTCCGACGCATTCGTTCGCGTCGCCGGCACGAATTGAATGCCGAATGCAATCGCCACGCCTAGCGCGCCCAATGCTGACATGCTGTACCTTTTAGAAATCACGATCTCTCCCGTCGGTCGAGCGCTCGTATGCTGAGTGCGGTTTGTTGACTAGGTAGTGCAAAACTAACGCGGGCCATGGCACGTCGGCAATGTCAGTTCGGTCGAAAACGGACACATAGGACACTTGTGCGAGTTTGTCATAACAGCGGCGTCGCGAGACTACGATGCCGGCGCAGAAATCGAAGGCCGCCCGGGGCGATCCCTTCCACACGCTCGTCGTGCCTTGCATCGATCACGTACCAGCCGTCGTAGCGGATTGCATCGAGCGCCGCAAAGGTCTCGGGCCACCCGACTTGCCCGCTGCCGGGGATTGCATCGTCATTTTCGGCGATCTGCACGTGCCGCAACCGGGCGCCCGCCGCGAGGATCGCGCTACTGATCGACGACTCCGCGACATGGGCTTGGTACGTATTGTAGAGAACGCCAAGATTCGGATCCCCGACCGCGTCGACGAGCCGGCATGTTTCGGCGAGCGTGAGCCCCGACGATCCCACGCTGTCGTCGCGACCGCCGAGCGCGAGGGTGACGCCGCGTTCCGCGGCATACGCAGTGATGTCGGCGAGCAGCGCGACGCCGGAACGATCGCTGGCAGATGCCAATGGTCCGCAGAGCATGTGCGCATCGAGCAGAGCGCAAGCGTCGACTAGGTCGCGGACATGCCGCTCGAATGGAACAGAAGGCGCTGGAACACCAGCGACGGTCACTTCGAGGCCGAGCTGCGCTAGTTGCTTCCGTATGGCCCGGAGCGAATCGAGATCCAGTGGATCATGCAGGTGCAACTCGACGCCGTCGAAGTGCCAGTGTGCGATCCGCTCCAGGCGCGCGAGGCTTTCGCCGGTCGTCTCCGCGGCGCGGACCGAGGCACTCACGCCGAACTTCACTCGTGCAGCCTATGACGAGAGGACGTCGTCGCGCAACGGAAGTTGCGTCAGATAGGACATTTTGCGGCTCGGCCTCGGCAAATGAAGGAACGCACGCGCCGCGCGCAAAGACGCGCCTGCCAAGGCACATGGCGGGACAGAAGCAGCGGCGGAGCCGGCGCGGCGTGATTCTCAGTGAGTCCGGCATCGCGCGCGTCAACCGCGCGCGCCGCCGGCTCGAGCTCGACCGCAATGACGGCTCACGGATATCACTCGAACAGCTCGGATTCGGGGCGGGGTTGTCCGCGAAGACGATGTCACGCCTCTTCAGCCGCGACGTTCCGGTCGATCGGCGCACGATCGAGCTTCTC
>JALZBE010000558.1 GCA_030947665.1 Vulcanimicrobiota bacterium
TATGGGTCCCGCGCGTCGACGAGCTGCTGTCGCCGATCGTCAACGTGATTCCGCTGCAGCTCCTCGCCTACCACATCGCGGACATCGACGGCAAAGACGTCGACCAACCCCGGAACCTCGCCAAGACGGTGACGGTCGAGTAACGGAAAAGCGGAACGTGACCGATTCGGCCGAATCGTCGTCGGTCGTGCGTGCCGACGGTCGTGAACCAGATCAGCTTCGTCCCCTTTCCATCGAGCCGGGATATCTCACGTTTGCCGATGGAAGCGTGCTGATCTCGGTCGGCAACACGCGCGTCATCTGCGCCGCGACGATCGAGGACCGGGTGCCGCCGTGGATGCGCGGGCGCGGCACCGGCTGGATCACCGCGGAGTACGCGATGCTGCCGCGGGCCACGCCCGAACGCAACCAGCGCGAGGCCGCGAAGGGGCGGCTTGGCGGGCGCACGCACGAGATCCAGCGTCTGATCGGGCGTGCGCTGCGCGCCGTCGTCGACATGCGCAAGCTTGGCGAGCGCACGGTGATCGTCGACTGCGACGTGATCGGCGCCGACGGCGGCACCCGAACCGCATCGATCACCGGGGCGTGGGTCGCGCTCGCGCTCGCGCTGCGGAAGCATTTCGACCCGGAGCAGCAGCAGAAGTGGCCGCTCGCCGGGCAGATCGCGGCCGTGTCGGTCGGAATCGTCGGCGGCGCGTCCGTTCTCGACCTACCTTACGAAGAGGACAGCCGCGCGGAAGTCGACATGAACGTCGCGATGACCGACGCCGGCGGCTTCGTTGAAGTGCAGGGGACCGCCGAGCGCGAGCCGTTTACCCGCGCGCAGCTCGACGGACTGCTCGGCCTGGCCGAAGGCGGGATTCGGACGCTCTTCGCGGCGCAGTCGGCGACCCTCCAGCAAGCGCACGGTGACGCCGAGGCGGCGCGTGGCTGACGGCCGGCTCGCGGCGCTCGCCGCAACAGTCGGCGCCTTCCACCTGACCGACCGCGCCATGCGCGGCGCGCAGGAACGCATCGAACGAGCCTTGGCCGCGAGCGATGTCGACGATGCGACCGCGCAGGCGTACATCGACGCCGTGCGGCGCTACTTCGAGCCGTACGAGCGTGAGGCGCAGGGGCAGTTGCGCCACGTCGACCGGGAGCTCGAACGGCTGTATCTCCACCAGTTCAACCTTACCGCCGAGCGCGGCGTCGTCGGCAAACGCATGGAGGCGGTGCGAGGCGTCCTGACCGCGCTCGCGGAACTGCGCGCGGAATGAAGGTGCTCGATGACGTCGGGCGGGGCACGATCAACGCCTTCGCCTACGCGGGCGGCGCCGCGGAACTCCTCGGTGACGCGCTGCGCTTCATCGTCGGCTTGCGCATCCGGCTGCGCGAGACGCTCGACCAAGCGTACCTGCTCGGCGTCCAATCCGTGTCGATCGTCGTGCTCACCTCGCTGTTCACCGGGATGGTGTTCTCGCTGGAGAGCGCGGTCCAAGCCGTTCAATATGGCGTCGGCAACCTCGTGGGCGGTGCGGTCGCGTTCACCAGCGCGCGCGAGCTCGGGCCGATGCTCTCCGCGGTGGTCGTCGCGGGCCGCACCGGTGCCGCCATCGCCGCCGAGCTCGGCTCGATGGTGGTTACCGAACAGGTCGAGGCGCTGCAGGCGCTCGGCCTCTCACCCACGCGGATGCTCGTCGTGCCGCGGCTCGTCGCGCTGCTGATCATGCTGCCGCTGCTCACGATCCTGGCCGACATCGTCTCGATCGTGGGCGGCATGTGGGTCGCCGGCATCTACGCGCACATCTCGCAGGAATCGTTCATCAACTCCGCGCGCGGGGCGCTCGTGTTCGGCGACGTGCTCAAGGGATTGTTCAAGTCGGTCGTCTTCGCCGCGATCATCGCGATCATCGGCGCGTACCAAGGATTGCAAACGCGGGGCGGCGCCGCGGGCGTCGGAAAGGCGACGACGGGCGCGGTCGTCACGGCGATCATCCTGATCTTCATCTTCAACTTCACGCTCTCGTACGTGCTGTTCGGGCCCTCGTGATGGCGGTGTGGGCACGGCTTGACGACGTCTGCGTCCGCTACGGCAACAAGATCGTGATGCAGAACCTCTCGCTCGACATCGTCGAGGGCGCGATCACGTGCATCATCGGCCTGTCGGGCGCCGGCAAGTCGACGATCCTTCGGCTGATCAACGGCCTCAAGAAGCCCGATAGCGGGCGCGTGTTCGTCAAGGGCCAGGACATCACCGAGATGCGCGAGCGCGATCTGATCGGTCTACGCCGGTCGATCGGGTTCGCGTTCCAGTTTTCGGCGCTGTTCGACTCGCTCTCCATCGGCGAGAACATCGCGTTGCCGCTGCGCGAGCATACGAAGATGAAAGACGACGAGATCCGCAAGCTCGTCGGCGAGACGCTCGAGACGGTCGGGCTGGCGAACGTGGAAGGACGTTTTCCCGCTGAACTGTCCGGCGGCATGGTCAAGCGGGCCGGCTTCGCGCGCGCCGTCGTCACCAACCCGCAGGCGGTCCTTTATGACGAGCCGACGACGGGGCTCGACCCGATCATCACGCACGTGCTCACCGAGACGATCGTCAAGCTGCAGGAGCGGATCAAAGGAACGGCTGTGGTGGTATCGCACGATCTGGAAAGTATCTACCTG
>JALZBE010000559.1 GCA_030947665.1 Vulcanimicrobiota bacterium
ATACGGCTCCGCGGCCGGCTCGCTGCTCCGCAGCGTGCGCGAGCACTTCGCCGACACCGCGGAGGCGCAGTTGTGGACCGGCAACGTCGAATTCCAGAGCCACGAGCTCACCGCGATCAATCAGCGGCGAGACGGCGCGACGGTAACGGCGCACGTGCCGGTGCGTACGCTGCGCGTCGGGTGCGCTACCGCGCCGGACTCACTGCCCGCGCGCATGCTGGGCACGTTCAAACGCGAAGTCGAGAAGCTTTCGGACGGGCAGCTGCGCGTCGAGCTCGTCGTCCCGTACGAAAAGCCCCAGTCGCAGCTGATGATCGAGCTGCGCACCGGCGACCTTGCGCTGGGCGCCCTAAACGCCTCGCTCGTCGGTAGCCTCCTCCCGCCCGCGCAGCTGCTCGAGCTTCCCTACCTCTTCCGCTCGCGCCGTCACGCTTTCGCGATGTTCGACGGCGCCTACGGGCGGGCGCTCCTCGCTCGCGGCGCTAGCGTCGATTTGACGTTCCTCGATTTCTGCGAAAACGGCGTGCGGCATTACACCAACGATGTCCGCGAAGTGCGGGTCGCCGAGGACATGCGCGACCTCCGGATGCGCACCCTGGAAGGCCCCGTCCACCTCTACGTCGCCAGCGCGCTCGATCTCACGCCGTATCCCATGCCGCTGGGCAAGGTGTTCGACGCAATGCGCGACCGGCGCATCGACGGCCAGGACAACCCGCTGCCGACGATCGTCGGCGCGAAGTTTTACGAGCACCAGCGCTTCCTTACGCTGACCGCGCACACGTACACGCCGCAGATCCTCATCGCGAACCCCGAGCTGCTCGCGTCTCTGGGCGATCGGCGGACGATCATCGAAAAGTCGGCGCAGCATGCGATCGCGTGGCAGCGCGACGCCGCGGCGAAATTCGACGCGGAAGCGCTCGTGCTGCTGCGCCGCTCCATGACCGTGACCACGCTCGACGACGCGCAGCGCCAGACGTTCGTCCGCGCCACCGCGCCCGTGTACGAGCGCGCCGCGGACTTGGTGGGTGAGGCCGAGCTCGCCGCGGTGCGCAGGGCCGCCGACGCGGCAAACGCCGGCCTGCCTGCCGGCACCTCGAGCTGGACCTAGCGCACCTTCCGGACGAACAAACTTCTAGCGCAGCGGGCGTCGTCGCGTCAGCGCCGCAGTAGCGGCAGCACGCGCTCAGCGGGCAAATTGAAATAGGTCACGCCTGCGCGGCCCGTGACGTTGTGTGCGCTGAACAGCGCGTCGTCGATGGCCGCTTCGGTTGCGTCGACCGTCGCCCTGAAGAGCGCGTCGACGCGGTCCTCGTCGCTCTCGAGCGGCGGACCGGTGATTCCGCCCGCGCGCGGATAGCGGTGCGTGGTCGAGAAGGCGATGAACAGATCGCCGCTCGACACGTGCGACGTCGCGCCCGTGCGCGCGAGCCCCAGGCCCGCGCGTTCGGCGATGTCGTGTAAGCGGTTGTGATCGAGCGGCGCGTCCGTCGCGACGACGATGATGATGCTGCCGTCGGCCGCGCGCCCGTGGTCCGGCGCGACGTAGCCTGCCGTTCGCGGATACATCGGTAGCAGCTCCGTGGCGAAGGCGCGCCCGACCGGCACGCCGTCGATGCGCAGCTCCGCGCGCGAGCCGGTGTTCGCGTTGACGAGAACGCCGACGGTGTAGCCGCCGAGCGCCTTCGGCAGCACGCGCGATGCCGAGCCGATGCCGGCGGCGAATCCGAACGCACGCATCCCCGTGCCCGCGCCGACGTTTCCGCGTGCGAAATCGCCGGGCTTCGCCGCGTCGAGCATCGCGACGACGTCCTCGGCATGCACGTGCCGGCCCTGGATGTCGTTGATGCCTTGGTCGTCGCACTCCGCGACCACCGGCAGCGGAACGTCCTCGCGCACGCCGATCTGCGGATGCTTCCCGATCAGCCACGACACGACGCCGTCATCGACCCGGCCGACGTTCAGCGTATTCGTGAGCACGATCGGCACTTCCAAAAAGCCGGACTGGTTCACCCAGTGCGCGCCCGTCATCTCGCCGTTGCCGTTGAGCGCGAACGTCGCCGCGGCGACGCGCTCGTTCCACACGTCGTCGCCGGCGATGATCCCGGTCGCGCCCGTGCGCACGTTCGTGCCTTCGACCTTCGTCACGTGTCCGACGCGCACGCCCGCGACGTCGGTGATGCCGTCGACGGCACCCGGCGCGAACGTTCCGATCGGTACCGGCGTCCGCGCGGCAGCGGGGAGCGCGCAGCAGACGAGCGCTGCGAGCAGCGCGAGGAGATGACGCATATCCACGAGGTTGGCTATCCGACGGCGACAGGCATGCTCGCCCCGCGCCGATGCAACTCGTACGCAGCCCGCAGCGATTCCAGCCGTTCAGGTTCCACGCGGCGGCCCGCGTTGGGGCCGTCGGCGATCGCCTCGGCGAAGAGACGTTCGGGGAGCGTGTCGTCGTCGAATGTCCAGCCGAGCCGCGCGTTGATCGTGCGCTTGCGCTCCCACGTGCGCTGCGCCGCAGCGCGCAGGCCGTCCGCGTCGAGCGGGATGCCGCTGACCGCCGTCCACAGCGCCGCGGCTTCCACGTCGAAATCCTCGAAGCAGTCGCGCACGAACTTGCAGAGCACGAGGCTGTCCCACGCGATCGCGCGGT
>JALZBE010000114.1 GCA_030947665.1 Vulcanimicrobiota bacterium
AGCGCGTCCTCCGCATGGTAGCGCCGGCCGACCGCGCCGTGCACGCGGTCGAACGCGCCGGCGTCGCCATCGAAGCGCGTCTCCAGGCGCGTGCGCCCGTTCACCATCGGGTACGCGCCGAAGTTCGTCTCGCCCGGCACGATCGCGGGCGCCGGTTCGTCGTCGCCGGCATGTGCGAGCATGTACGTGCGGTCCGCGGCGAGCGCGAGCTCCAACAGCGTGCCCGCGAAGCACGAGCCCGGTTCGACGATCGCATACAGGCTGCGCGAGGTCACGTCGAGCCGCGCCAGCGTGCGGCGCAGCAGGCCGATCGTCTCGCGCACGAGCCAGTGCTCGCGCAGCGCGAGCAGCGTGCGGTCGACCGCGAGCACCGCATCGGCGTCGCCGTCCGTGCGCAGGAGCAGAAGGCCGAGTTCGGGCTCGTTCGTGCGCAGCAACAGGATCGCGTCGTCGAGCTCGCGCGCCATCGCCAGCGGCCACCAGGCGTCGCCCGACGCGACGATCGCGTCCGCGTCATCGGGTTGCGGCTTGCGCGGCGCGCGCACGGTGATCGTCGCGTTGCGCGCGGCGCGGTCGAACGACACGTCGACGTTGGGGTAATGATAGCCGTGCTCGTCGATCGTGCGCTTGAGCGGGCGCAGCGCGATCCCGTGCGCATCCGCCGCGCGCGGTGAGTCGGCGGCGAGCGATGCGGCGCGGTCGCGCACGAGCGCGTCGAACTCCGACGGGGGCGCGATCGCGTCGACGAGCTTCCACGCCTTCGCGCGCTCGGCGCGCACGCCGTCGGCGTTGGTGCAGAACAGGTCGGCGACGTCGCGGCGCACCTTGCGCTTGTCGATCACGCGCGTCAGGCCGCCGGTACCCGGCAGCACGCCGAGCAGCGGCACTTCGGGCAAGCTGACCGCGGTGGAGCGGTCGTCGATCATCAGGATCTCGTCGCACGCGAGCGCGATCTCGTAGCCGCCGCCGGCGCACGAACCGTTCACCGCCGCGACGAACCGCAACCCGTCGTGACGGCTGGAGTCTTCCATGCCGTTGCGCGTCTCGTTGGTGAACTTGCAGAAGTTCACTTTCCACTGATGCGCCGACGTGCCGAGCATGTAGATGTTCGCTCCGGCGCAGAACGACCGTTCCTTCGCGCTCGTCACGACGACGCACGCGACGGCCGGGTGCTCGAAGCGAATGCGGTTGAGCGCGTCGTGCAGCTCGATGTCCACGCCGAGGTCGTACGAATTCAGCTTCAGCTTGTAGCCGGGGCGGATCCCCGCGTCCTCGTCGACGTCGAGCGCGAGCGTCGCGATCCGCCCGTCGACGGTCAGCTTCCAATGCCGATAGCGCTCGGGCGCGGTGTCGAAGGTGACGAGGCCGGAATCGGCCGGGGCATCTGCGGTGACCATGAGATATGAACTATACTGCATGTTGGTCTGCCGCGCAAGCAGTATCCTGCAAGAGCCGCCGACCCGAACGCCCCGACGATCAGGTCCTCGGATGATCGCTCGGCGACGGCGCGTGCGGGACGGCCTCGACCAGTGCTGCGAGGGTGTCGCCGACGGCTCGTCGCGTCGTGTCGACCTCGGCGTCGGCTCGCCGGTAGAGCGGTTCGCGACCGGCGAGGATCCGCTGGAGGTCGTGCATCGACTCCCGGTTCCCGGCCATCGGGCGCATGTCGCCTTGCGCGACCACCCGCTCCATGTGCTCGGCCGGGGCGGCTTTGAGCCAAACGGTCCAGCACGCGGCCAGTAGGCGCTCGAAGGTCGACGGCTCGGACACGATGCTCCCGCCGGTCGCGAGCACGAACCGCGGGTGCGACTCGATCACTGCCTCCAGGCAGCGGAGCTCCATCCGGCGGAACCCGGCTTGGCCGTAAAAGTCGAAGATCGTCGCGAGCGAGACGCCGCTCTCGCGCTCGATCTCGCGGTCCAGCTCGACGAACGGCACGCCGAGACGTGCGGCGAGGGCCATCCCGAGCGTGGTCTTTCCGGCGCCGCGCAACCCGATCAGCGCGATCCGGCCGTTGCGGCCCTGGACGTCGGCGTCTCCGAACGCCTTCAGAAGGAGGGTGCGCGCCTCGGCGAGCTGTTCGGGACCCAGGCGCCGGAGCAGCTCGGTCGCGTGGGTCAACTCTACTGCCGGTTCCGGAGCGGTGGTGACCAGCGCTTCGAGCGGCACGTCGAGCGCTCGCGCGAGCTGGCGCAGGATTAGGAGCGAGGCGTTGCCGCGGCCGCCCTCGAGCTGCGCGAGGTAGCGCTCCGAGACGCCGGAATCTTTGGCGAGGATCTTGCGCGTCATCCCGCGGCGGGCGCGGAGCTCGCGGACCCGGTCGCCGAGCGCGGCCAGAAACGCGGCGCCGTCGCTCTCCCCGGCTGAATGCACTATCACGCTTGCAGAACCATCGATATGCACTATAATGCTTCGAACGGCTCCGAGTCCAGGGGCCGGACCATTTGCTGACTGGAGGCTGCCGTGCTCGGAGCGTCGCCCGCACCCCCGACCGTCGTCGAGTCGGCGTTCTTCAACGCTGCGCTCGATCTGATCGGGCGAAATCTGCCGGCGCGCGCCGAGAAGACCGCGTTCGTCGACGACCTCGGCGCGTACACGTACGGCGAGCTGGCGCAACGCATCGACCGCGCCGCGGGCGCGTTCCGCGAGCTCGGACTGGACGTCGAGCAGCGCGTCGTGCTCGGGCTGCTCGACACGATCGACTTCCCCGCGGCGTTCCTCGGCGCGATCAAGGCCGGCGTCGTGCCGATCCCGGTCAACACGCTGTTCCAGCCGCTGGACTATGCGTTCATCCTCGCGGACAGCCGTGCGAAAGCGGCGATCGTCTCCGTCGAGCTGCTGCCGCACTATGAAGAAGCCGCGCGGCTCGCGAGCTGGGCGGGCCGCTTCGTCGTGTCCGATCCGCGCGGCACGTACGACGGGCCACACCCGACGCTCGCCGCGTTGACGGCGCGCGCGACGCCGCTGCTCGATGCCGCGCCGACGCGGCCCGATGACGTGTGCTTCTGGCTGTACTCCTCGGGCTCGACCGGGAAGCCGAAAGGCACCGTGCACGTGCAGACCAGCTTGATTCGCACGGCCGAGCTCTTCGCGCAAGACGTGCTCGGGATGCGCGAGGACGACGTCGTGTACTCCGCGGCGAAATTGTTCTTCGCGTACGGGCTCGGCAACGCGCTGACGTTTCCGATGTCGGTCGGTGCGACCGCGGTGCTGCATGCGGCGCGCGCGACGCCCGACGCCGTCGGCACCATCTTGCGAACGCACCGTGCGACGATCTTCTGCGGTGTGCCGACGCTGTTCGGCGCGCTGCTCGTGCACCCGGAGTTTCCCGCCCGCGACGAGCTGGCGCTGCGGTTGTGCACGTCGGCCGGCGAGCCGCTGCCCGAGGAGATCGGCAAGACCTGGACCGCGCGCTTCGGCGTCGAGATCATCGACGGGATCGGCTCGACGGAGATGCTGCACATCTTCGTCTCCAACCGGCCGGGCGCGGTGCGCTACGGCACCACGGGCTTGCCCGTGCCCGGTTATCGCGCGCGCATCGTCGGCGAGGACGGACGCGAGGTCACGTCGGGCGAATTGGGCGAGCTCGAGGTCAGCGGCCCCACGTCGGCGGCGTATTACTGGAACAACCGCGAGAAGTCGCGCGCGACGTTCGCCGGAGAGTGGACGCGCACGGGCGACAAGTACCTCCAGGACGGCGACGGCTATTTCGTGTACTGCGGCCGCGCCGACGACATGCTCAAGGTCGGCGGGATCTGGGTGTCGCCGAGCGAGGTGGAGTCCGCGCTCGTCGCGCACGAGCACGTGCTCGAGGCGGCGGTGATCGGCGTCGCCGACGACAGCGAGCTCATCAAACCGAAAGCGTTCGTCGTGCTCAAGCCCGGCGTGCGGCCGCTGCCCGAGCTCGCCGACGCGCTCAAAGCGCACGTGAAGAGCCACTTGGCGCCGTACAAGTATCCGCGCTGGATCGAGTTCGTCGACGAACTGCCGAAGACGGCGACGGGCAAGATCCGGCGGCACGTCCTGCGCGCCGCCGCCCAACGGCCGGCTCAGGCTGACAGCCGTTGACGCGCGAGGCGGTCGCGCGCGACGTCGTCGTCGACGGCAAGCGGCTGGAGACGGTCCGCTACGACGGTGATCCCGCGCGGCCCGCGATCGTGATGCTGCACGAAGGGCTGGGCTCGATCTCGCTGTGGCGCGATCTGCCGCAACGGCTGTGCGAGCGCACGCGCTGCTCCGTCGTCGCGTACTCGCGGTACGGCTACGGCCGGTCGGAGGTGCTGCGCGAAAAGCGCGAGCCGGACTACATGCACCGTGAAGGTGAGGTGGTGCTGCCGGCGCTGCTGGCGCAACTCGGGATCGAACGCCCGGTTCTGTTCGGGCACAGCGACGGGGCGTCGATCGCGCTGATTTGTGCGGGCGCATATCCCGAGGCGGTGCGCGCGCTCGTACTCGAAGCGCCGCACGTGTTCGTCGAGGAGATCAGCGTGCGCAGCATCGCGGACGCGAAGGCCGCGTATGCCACCAGCGAATTGCCCGCGAAGCTCGGCCGCCACCACGCCGATCCCGACGCGACGTTCGCCGGCTGGAACGACGTATGGCTCGATCCGCGCTTTCGGGACTGGAACATCGAGTCGTGCGCGGACCGCGTGCGCGTGCCGGTGCTGTTGATCCAAGGCGAGGCCGACGAGTACGGCACCACGGCGCAGCTCGACGCGATCGTAGCGCGTATCCCGGGCACGCAGACGCTGATGGTGCCGAGCTCAGGACACAGCCCGCATCGTGACGCCCCTGACCTGGTCGTCGAGCGCGTCGCCGCGTTCGTCGATCCACTCGGCACGGCATGACTCAGGATGGCGGCAAAATGTACGACGTGACCGTCGACGATCTCAACGCGTCGTTTCGCGGCGACGTGTACGGGGAGCGGCCTTCCATGGACGCCGCGAGTTTTCGCCGCCATGTCGAGAACAACGACGTCGACCTCGCGCGCTCGCCGCGCTGGACCGTCGACGGCGTGCTGTCGGGGGTCGCGCTGCTTGCGTATCGCGGTGAGCGCGCGTGGATCGGCGGGTTCGGCGTCGTGCCGGAGTTTCGCGGGCGCGGCCTCGCGCAGCGATATCTCGACGAGACGCTCGCGCTCGTGCGTGCGTCCGGCGCGACGAGCGTCGAGCTCGAGGTGCTCGTCGACAACGCCCGCGCGATTCGGCTTTACGAGCGGGCGGGCTTCGAGCGCATCGACGAAGTGATCGTCTGGACGCGCGAGCCGTTGCGCTCGCCGGAGGTCGATGACGGCCCGCCGGTGACGCGCACCTTCAGCGCCGCGGATATCGCCGCGCTTGCGCGCACGCCCGCGTCGTGCTGGCAGCGCGAGGCCGCGAGCGTCGCGGCATCCGCGCCGTTCGAGACCGTATTCATCGGTGCGCCCGAATCGCCCGACGCGTATGCATTCGTCCGGCGCGGCGAGCGCGCCAGCCTTCTCGATGCGCGCGCGCACGACGCGGCGTCCGCGTCCGCGCTCCTGCCGGCGCTCGACGCGCTGCTGCCGGCGGACGCGCTGGCGCTGGTGAACGAACCCGCTCGCGGCGCGCTGCACGACGCGTTCGTCGCGCACGGGGGTTGGCGCGAGGCGGCGCGTCAACACCGCATGCTGCTCGCGCTGCGCTGAGTCACTGCGCGGCGTCGTGCAGGATCGGCAGCAGCGTGCGGTAGGCGCGGCGGGCGACCGTGCCGGCCCGCAGCGCTTCGAGGATGTCGTGCGACGGCGGGAGGCCGGTGATGCGGTGCAGATCGACCGCGATGCCGTCGTGCGCGCGCCAGGCGGCGGCAAGCGCGCGCGCCGCGCCATTGTTCACCGCCGTCTCGCTCTCGTTCGTCACCAGCGTAATGCGCCGCGTCGCAGGCGGCGTGGTTCGCGCGAGCGCGCGCAGCTGGGTCGCGACGCCGAGCGCTTCGGCGATCGCGCGGGTCGGAAAGCGCGCGTAGCCGTGATCGGGCATCAGGCGCTCGCGCTTGATCGGATGCCACCACAGAAACGCGTTGGGCAGCGTGCGCAGCGACGTTGCGAGCGCCACCGTTCCCGCGCCCGGAATCCCCACGACGCCCAGGAACGGCGCGATCGCGACCGCGTGGTCGACGTGCTCGTGCTGCGCGAGCCACGCCGCGAGCAGACCGCCCAGCGAGAAGCCGGCGACGACGACGGACGTGCCGAGGCCGCGCGCGATCGCCAGCGCTTCATAGGCCGCGTCGATCAGATGCTGCGCGCGCAGGTCGCGCAACTGCGTCGTGAGCCGGTCGCGGGCGCCGTGGCCGGGCAGCCGCGGCACGATCACCGAGTCACCGTTCGCATGCAGCCGGCGCGCGAGCGCGTCGCACTGCATCGGGCTCGCGGTGAGACCGTGCAGGAACAGCACGGCGCGGGCCGTCGGGCGGCCGTGCGCCAGCAGCATCGTGCCGCCGCGGGCGTGGATCGTATCGTCGTCGCGCTCGGCCAGCTTGGCATACGCTCTCATCGCGCCGGGGTAGTCAGGCCGCACGCGCGTACCGGCGGACCAGACGCTCCAATGCAACGTAATCGACTTTCGCGTCGTGGCGCGGGTCGACCGGAACCGGTGCGGCGACGATGCGGTCGATGCGGGCGAACGCAACGGCGTCGCGGATCGCGCGCTCGTCGAGCGCATGCCCGGCGAGCAGCTCGACGACCAGCACGCGCAAACCGTCGACGCCCGCGACGGCGCTGCGCGCGATGCCGGGCAGATACGCGAGCGCGCACTCGACGCGCAGCGGTTCCAGCGTGCCGTGCGCGTCGTCGATCGTGCCGGCCGCGCGCCCCGCGAGCCAGAGGCGGCCGCGCGCGTCACGGTAGCCGAGATCGCCGGTGCGGTGCCACGTGCGCGCGCCCGCACGGATCTTCGTCGTCGCGTCGGCTGCGCGGTCGGCGTATGCCGGCACGACGTGCGGTCCGCTGACGACGATCTCACCCACCTCGCCGGCACGCAACATGCGCCGTTCGACATCGTCGTCGTGAGCGAACGGTCCGACCACGGTGCCGCGCGTCGCCGCGACGACCGCTACGGAGCCCGTCGCG
>JALZBE010000115.1 GCA_030947665.1 Vulcanimicrobiota bacterium
CCGAACGCGATCCCGGCCGACTTCAATCCCCGACCGCGGACGAACCCTTCGCCGCTACCGTAGACGACGCGGAGTTCGCGGTCCTTAAACGACACCGTACATTTTCAGCGATCCTTCACGTCCGGCGGATTCACTAGAGCCAAGCTGCGAGGAGACGGGAGTCCTCGCGCGGCTTTTCGCCCTTCGCGACGCCCTTTGAAAGGACGCCGATGCTTTCGTTCACTCTGAAACGTGTTGTGGCACTCGCAGCGATCGCTGTTTTGCCGATGGCCTGCGCGCCGGGAGCATCCGGCGTCACGCCGGCGCCAGGCAGCTCGCGCGCCACGCAGTCCGGCGGACCGGCCGGCGGCGGAGGCGCGACCGGCGGTGGCGGCGGTGGTGCCGCGGTCTGTCAGCCGTTGCCCGGCACGTGCGTGCTCAACGCTACCATCAATCTGCCGGCGCACGTCGGCGGGCTCAAAGGCCAGATCCGCTTCGAGCGCAGCCCCGCGCGCATGGCGGTTACTGGGACGCTCCAGCCCGGAAACTTCGCGCCCACCTCGTACTTCGTCATCCTGATCGATACCGCGCCGGGAGTGTTCGGCGTTCCGATCGGATACGCAGCGCGCGGCGTGATGGATTCGGCCACGAAGACCGTCACGCTCGAGACGCTTCCCGGCGACGGCCTGTTCTCGCAGACTCCGAACGCCATGCCGATCGATCCCAGATTCAATGGGTTTCAAAACACTGGCTGGTCGTTCATCTCCGACCCCACGCCGCCGTCCCCGGATGTCGTAGCGTTGTTCGCGGCCGTACAGGCCGGATCGTCGGTGCGGATCGCCGCACTCGGCGTGCCCGGAGGAACGTGCCCGTGCCCGCCTCCGGGACCAGTCGTCCCCGCGGTGCTTCAGTACGATTTGCCGCCAGCCTCGCTGAGATAGTCGCGGGCGTCATCGGCTAGCGACGTTCGTCGTCAGCCGAACGCCGCTCCTGGCCGGCTTACGCGACTCGACGCTTGCTAGGCCCCGCTGATGTCTTTTTCGCCCGTGCCTTCGTTGCCGATGCGGTATTACGCCTCGACAACGTCGGCACGGGCACAAACGTCGGGATCAGCTCGCGATACATCTTGATGAAGCGTTTGCGTTTGGCGTCGTCCGCTCGCGGCACAAATGCTGGAATGAAATCGTATCCTAGAGCATCCGCGATCGTCGATACGCGGCTCAAGGTGGCGCGGCTCAATCCCCCATGCAGATCACGAGAAATCTGAGGCGCCTTCGCATTGATCCGACGCGCTAGCTCGGCAGCATTGATACGTTCGTTTTCCATGATTGCTTGTACGATCTGTTCGACGGAGGCTGCCGCCACGAGCTTGTCGATGCGAGCGGCGCGCGTCGAGTCGCCGGCTTTGATGCGTTGGACAAGCGTGGAGCCACCCCGTCGTTTCCGTGCCTCAGCGGCGTTCATAATACGTCCCATCTCTCACTCGTTCAAAGTATCGGTCGCGCGCTCTCTTCGTTTTTTCTACGACCCTGTCGCCGGTCTTGTCACGTTTCTGTCCTTCTTTTGCGTAGTGCCCATAAACGATCCATGTTGGCCCACGCTCTTCGCGAAACGCCGTGAAGCGATGCTTTCCCGCCTTGATCGCTACAATGACCGGATTCGTGTTTTCGATATTTACGCGAGACATTGGCGGTCTCAGGCCCGCCGGCGTATTCCCCCAACTTTCGATGCTAGCAATAAAATCGTCCTGATCCCGGATCGAAAGCCTCTCAAAGACATCAAGGGCCGGCATCGTTTGGTCGTCCGCCCAGAACCATTCAAAGCCGCGATACGGTCCATCATGAATTGCTAGGTTAGCCGCCCGCCGAGGTTGCCGCATTCCACACCCGCTACACGTATATTAACAGATATGTTAATATAGAGCAAGGCGGTGACACCAGTGTGGCACTGAAAAAGGGTAATGTCGGAGAAGCGCGCTTAGTAGGAACGCTAGCCGAAACGGCCCGTGATGTAATCCTCGGTGCGCTTCTCTTTCGGGTGCGTGAAGATCTGGTTCGTCGGGCCGACTTCCACGATCTCGCCGATGTGGAAGAACGCCGTGAAGTCCGAGATGCGCGCGGCTTGCTGCATCGAGTGGGTCACGATCACCACCGTGAACTGCTCGGTGAGCTGGCCGATCAGGTCTTCGATCTTCGACGTCGCGATCGGGTCGAGCGCCGACGCCGGCTCGTCCATCAGGATTACTTCGGGATTCAGCGCGACCGCGCGCGCGATGCACAGGCGCTGCTGCTGGCCGCCTGAGAGATCCAGTGCCGAGCGGTTGAGGCGGTCTTTCACTTCGTCCCACAGCGCGGCTTGGCGCAGCGCGCGTTCCGCGATCTCGTCGAGCACGCGCTTGTCGCGCTCGCCGTGGATGCGCGGGCCGTACACCGCGTTTTCGTAGATCGTCTTGGGGAACGGGTTTGCGCGCTGGAACACCATCCCGATGCGGTGCCGGATCACTACTGGGTCGGCGTCGTCACCGTAGATGTCCTCGCCGTCGAGCAGGATCGAGCCTTCCACGCGCGCGCCCGGCGTGAGGTCGTGCATGCGGTTGAGCGCGCGCAGGAACGTCGTCTTGCCGCAGCCCGACGGGCCGATCAGCGCGGTCACGTGCTGCCCGCGCATCGTGAGCGACGCGTTCTTGATCGCCTGGAACGCGCCGTAGAACACGTTCACGTCCGCGGCGATGAGCTTCTCCGTGGTCGCGTCGAGCGGGATCTCGGCGGTCACGGGCGGTGATTGGATCACGAGGCTCTCCCGGTGAAGCGTCTGGTGAGCGCGCGTCCGGCGACGCGCGCGGCGACGTTGAAGATCAGGACCATGATGAGCAGCACGAGCGCCGAGCCGTTACCGATGCGGTCGACGTCGGCCACGGTCGATTCGGAATGCGTGTACCACAGGTGCACGGCGAGCGTCTCGCCGGTGTGGAACGGGTTGAGGTCGTAGGGCGAGTTCACGGTCACGCTCAGGCCCGCGGTGAAAATAAGCGCCGCCGTCTCGCCGTAGATGCGCCCGGCGATCAGCACGACGCCGGTGGTGAGCCGGCCGATCGCGCTCGGCAGCACGACGCGCGTGATCGTCTGCCATTTCGTGCCGCCCAGCGCCATCGACGCCTCGCGCAGCGTGTCGGGCACGCTCGTGAGCGCTTCTTGCGTCACACGCACCAGCGCCGGCAGGTTCAGCAGCGTCAGGGTGAGCGCGCCGCCGAGCGCGGTGTAGCCCCAGTGGAACGTGTACACGAACACGAGCAGGCCAAACAGGCCCATCACGATCGACGGCACCGTCGCGAGCGATTCCGCGCTGAACTGCACGACGTTGCGGAACGTGCCCGGGCGCGCGTACTCTTGCAGGTACACGCCGGCGCTGACCGCGATCGGGATCGTGAAGATCAGCGTCAGGATCAGGATGTAGAACGAGTTGTAGATCTCGGGGCCGATCCCGCCGCCCGCCGCTTTTTCTTTGGGCATGCCGAACACGAACGACGGCGTGAGCGCGCTCCAGCCCAGATAGATCAGGTAGGCGACGAACGCCGCCAGCAGCACGATGATGCTCGTCGCCATCACCCACAGGATGACGGTCGCGACGCCGTCGACGATCTTGCGCGCGCGGACGTTTGCGGTCGCGGCGACGCTGCGGGCGGAGGGAACCGTCGTCAGCGCCATCGCAGCCTACGTGCGCTTCCGCAGCGCGAAACGGACGAGCACGATCAGCACCATGGCGATGAGCAGCAGCAGCAGCGCCATCGAGAACAGCGAGTGCTCCAAGAGCGAACCCTGCGCGGCGCCCGGCATGTCGGTGACGATCTCGGTCGTCAGCGTCGCGGTCGGCGCGAATAGCCCTTGCGGAATCTGCGTCGCGTTGCCGATCACCATCTGGATCGCGAGCGTCTCACCGATCGCGCGGGCGATCCCCAGGATCAGCGCGACCGCGATCCCGCTCGACGCGCTGGGCAGCAGCACGCGCGTGATGGTCTGCCAGCGCGTGGCACCCAGTGCGAGCGAGCCTTCCTTGAGCGCGGTCGGCAGCGAGCGAAACGCGTCCTCGCTCAGCGTGATCACGGTCGGCAGGATCATGATCGAGAGCACGATGCCCGCCGCCGCGAGGCCGAAGCCCGACGGCGAGCTGGTGTGCGTGCGGATCAGCGGCACCAGCAGCGTGAGCCCGAGCCAGCCGTACACCACCGACGGGATGCCCACGAGCAGCTCGATCGCGGGCTTGAGCAGCGACGTCATGCGGTGCGGCGCGATCTCCGCCAGAAAAATTCCGACCGCGACGCCGAACGGCCCGCCGACCGCGATGGCGAACCCCGTCACGGCGAGCGAACCCAACACGAACACCGCCGAGCCCGGCTGACCGGCGTCCACGCCGAACGTGGGCGAGAATAAGAACGTCGCCAGGTTGACGTGGTCGGCGTAAAACGTCTTGGTCCCCTCGAACCCGAGGTACAGCAGCAGCGCCGCCATCGCTACGATGACGAACCCCGCCGCGACGCGCAAGCCGAACAGCGCGAACGTCTCGACACGGCGCGAGCGCCGGGCTTGCAGGGCGATCACGACGCCGGCTCAGCGATCCGTTTCGGTGACCTTCATCGCGGAGATCGCGATGAATTTGTTCTGCTGCACGAGACCCGACCCGTTCTTCACGAAGTCGATGAACGCCGCGACGTGTCCCTGGGGCTCGCCGTACGTGTACATGTGCTCGTACGACCAGATCGGGTACTTGCCGGTGATGATCGTCTGCGGTGTAGGCGTCACGCCGTCGACCGCGACGATCGTCACGCCGTCCTTGATGCCGCTGAGCGCGACGTACGACACTGCGCCCGGCGTCTGCTTGAGGGCGGAGATCACCGTGCCCGTCGCGTCTTGCACCAAACCGCTCTCGGCGATCGGGACGCCGCCCATGACCGTCTTGACGAACACCGCGCGCGTGCCCGAGCTGCGCGGGCGGTTGACGGGCACGATCTTTTGGTCGGCGCCGCCGACGGCGTTCCAGTTCGTCACCTTGCCGGAGAAGATGTCTTGCAGCTGCTTGCGGCTGAGGCTCTTCACGCCCGCGGCGGGGTTCGTCACGATCGCGAAGCCGACCACCGCGACGCGGTTGTCACGCAGTTCGGGATGGCCGGTCGCGAGGATGTCGGAGTCGCCGATGTCGATCGCCTTCGCCGCCACCTGCGTGATGCCGGTCGCCGATCCGCCGCCCGACACGCTGATCTTCACGTCTTTGTGCGCGTCTTGATATGCGCTGCTCGCGTCCAGCACGAGCGGCAGCAGCGCGGTGGAGCCGGCCACGGTGATCGTGCCGCTCGCCGAGCCGCCAGCGCTGGTCGTGTCCTGCGTCTTCGACGAGCAGGCGGCGAGCGACGTGCTCGCGAGCGCGGCGACCAGGACCAATGCCGCCCGAGCGGACGTGCGATTCACCGACAAGCCTCCGATACCGAGAAAGACGCAGGCGCCACCCCGGATCGCCTGCGTCATGGTCCCAACCAAACCGTAAGGCCGGATTAACTCCGCCTTAAGAGGCCTTAATGTTACGGCTGCGCGGCCGAAAGGTTCAGCGGTCGGTTTCCGTGACGCGCATGTCGCGGATCAGGATGAAGCCGTCCCGTTTGACGAGCTCCGAGTGGCTGGTGACGAACGCGATGAAGCGCGAGACCTCGCCGGTCGCGGGTCCCAGCGTGAACATGTGCTCGTACGACCAGATCGGGTACTTGCCGTGGATGATGTTGTCGTCGGTCGGTTCGACGCCGTCGACGGACAACTCGCCCAAGCCGGCGCCGCGCGTACCGCTGAACGCCGCGTACGAGATTGCGCCGGGCGTCTGCTTCACGACCTTGACGACCGTCCCGGTCGCGTCTTCGGTCAAGCTGCCTTCGTTGATCGGCACGCTGCCCATGATGGTCTTGGTGAAGACCGCGCGCGTACCGGAGCTCCGCGGCCGGTTGATGACGACGATCTTTTGGTCCGCGCCGCCGACGTCTTTCCAATTGGTGGTTTTGCCCGAAAAGATGTCCTGCAGCTGTTTTTTCGACAGGTTCTTCGCCGTCACGCCCGGATGCACGACGATGGCAAAGCCGACGACCGCCACGCGGTTGTCGTGAAGTTCGGGATGCCCGGGCGCGGTGATGTCGGAGTCGCCGATCTGCACCGCTTTCCCGGCGACTTGCGCGATCCCGGATCCCGAACCCCCGCCGGATACGCTGATCTTGACGTCGGGATGCGCCTGCTGGTACGCGTCGGCCGCGTCCTTGACCAACGGCAGCAGCGCCGTCGAGCCCGCGATCGTGATGGTCGTATCGGCGGAGGCCGGCACCGACGTGGTGACGACCGACATGCCGAGGAGCACGGCCGCGAACGCGGCGTTGTTCCGTAAAAAGAATCTCACGGTTTCCATCGTCGCAGGCGCAGCGTAAGGGCGCCTTATCGCCGGTTTAACGCACCTTAACGTTCCGCGGGCGCGACCGGTACGCGCATCGTGAACGTCGCGCCGCGACCGTATTGCGACGCGGCGACCAGGGAGCCGCCGTGCGCCTCGACGAGGTGCTTCGCGATCGCGAGCCCGAGGCCGGTGCCGCCGCCGCCGTGCTCGCGCGAGCGCGAGCGGTCGACGACGTAGAACCGCTCGAACACGCGCGGCAGGTCGGCGAACGGGATGCCGGTGCCGGTGTCGCGCACGCGCAGGATCGCATCGCGCCCGGCACGCGTCACCTCGACGATCACGCTGCCGCCGGACGGGGTGTGGCGCAGCGCATTGTCGACCAAGTTCACCGCGACTTGCGTGAGGCGGCCGCGGTCGGCGTCGACGTCGACGGCATCCGGTGCTTCGAGGTCGAGCTCGATGCCCAGCGCGCCGGCGCGCTGCGCGAACGTGTTCACCGTTGCCGCGGCGACGTCGCCCAGGTCGAACCGCTCGCGGCGCATCGGGATCGTGCCGGACTCCGAGCGCGCGAGCTCCAGGAGGTCCTCAACGAGGCGGACCATGCGCTCCACCTCGTCGCCGATCTGCGGCAGGAACAGCGTGCGCGCT
>JALZBE010000560.1 GCA_030947665.1 Vulcanimicrobiota bacterium
AGGGAAGCCGGAGCGGCCTCCGCCTGGTCGGCCTGCTTCTTGGTCTTGCGCGCGGCGGCGGCGGCCTTCTTCTGATCGGCCATCGCGACGCGCTGGTTGAACTTCTCGACGCGGCCCGCCGTGTCGAGGAATTTCTGCTGCCCGGTCCAGAGCGGATGGCAGGTGGAGCAGACTTCGACCGCGATCGTCGGCGACGTCGATCCGGTGGTGAACGTGGCTCCGCAAGCGCAAGATACCTTGGCTTCCGGATACCATTTTGGGTGACCCTTGGTTTTCACAGCCCTCCCATGTTATCACTCGGGCGCAAGTGGGTGTGGTCGCAGCACGGAACCGGGCGGCAGCTCGGTACGGCAGCGTTCGATCACGGTCCCTTATTTCCGCAGTAGTTGGCCGCCCGCTGCCGTATAAGCCGAAAGCCCCTGAAAGGCTGGTTGGTGGAGCCCAAGAGATTGTCGCGAGCGCACGGTGCTTGGACCCCGTTGCGGTTCGCCATGGCGGTGGTTGCGCTCGCTGCGACGCTCGACGTCTCCGGCGTCTTTGCCGCGCCGGCCCCCCCGGCGGCCGCGGCCAAGCGGATCCTGCTCAACGCGCACGACGAACCCGTGCGCGACGTGCTGCTGCGCATCGGCGAGCTCGCGCACCTCAACGTCACGATCGCGGACGACGTGCGCGGCAACGTGAACCTATCGCTGCACGACGTCACCGCCGACGAGGCCGTGCGCGCGGTCTGCGTGCAGCTGGCGCTGCGCTGCATCCGCGACGGCCGGACCGTCGCCGTCTACAGCCAGTCGTCGGTCGTCGTGCCGCTCGCAATCGTGCGCGCCGGTCGGGCGGCCGACATGGTGCGCCAGCTGTTCCCCCGCCTCTCGGTCCGCGTCGACGCGCCGGCGAACGCGCTGGTGCTGGCGGGCGCGCAGAACGACATTCAGGCCGCGCGCACGGTGATCGGCGGGCTCGACGTTCGCGACGCCACCAAGCCGACGACCGAAGCCGTCACGCTGCGCACGCAGCTCGCGCAAACCGTCGCCGACCGGCTGCGCCCGCTCTATCCCGCGGCCAAGATAGCGGTGCTGTCGCGCACGACGATGCTGATCAGCGCGACGCCGCCCGATCTCGCCCAAATCAAGACGCTGGTGGCCGGCATCGACGCACCGACGCCGCCGCCCGTGTCGCAGCCGGTCGCGAGCGACGCCGTCCGCGTGTCGCAGCGGCGCCCGCAGGACGTCGCGCGCGCGGTAACCGCGCAGGTTCCGCGCGTGCGCACGGCGGTGTCCGGAACCTCGATCACCATCACCGGCGCGCCGGACGATGTCGCCCGGGCCAAAGCGCTGATCGCGCAACTCG
Source organism: Vulcanimicrobiota bacterium (assembly GCA_030947665.1). Taxonomy (GTDB): domain Bacteria; phylum Vulcanimicrobiota; class Vulcanimicrobiia; order Vulcanimicrobiales; family Vulcanimicrobiaceae; genus Vulcanimicrobium. The sequence continues at coordinate 1,345 of JALZBE010000560.1, forward strand.
ATCTGCCGCCGTTCGGCACGCGCTACGTTCAGATCTATCGCATCCACAACGTCGACGCGAAGTCGGTGGCGGCCCTGATCTCGCGCTCGTTCCCCGCGGTCACGGTAACCGTCGATGCCGACCTCAATGCGCTCTCGGTGACTGCGAACGCCGGCGAGCAGCAGCGCATCGCCGACGGGATCACGACCATGGACGGCAACGCGGCCAACGCGCAGAACCCGGCCGCCGGGGGCGGCGGGGGCGCACCGTCGTCGCACGAGGTGATCCAGCTCAAGTCGATCATACCGGGCGGCGCGGGCCAAGGCACGGCGTCGACGACCCCCCAAGACATCGGCGCCGCGGTCCAGTCGGCATTGCAAGGCTCGTTCCCCGATTTGCGCGTGACCGTCCCCAACGGTTCGCAGCAGCTGATCCTCACCGGCAGCCCGCAGTCCATTCGGGCCGGGCGCGAGCTCATCGCAGAACTGGACGTGGTGCCGCAGTCCGTCGTGCTCGACACCGAGATCCTCGAGCTCGACGAGAACAGCTCGCGCAACCTGGGACTGCAGCTCGGCACGGCGTCGATCGGCACGACGTTCACCGAGATCCTGCCGACCCCCGACCCCAACGGAAACGCCGGGCGGCTGATCGGGATCCAGCCGTTCACGCGCTCACCGCTCCAATTCGGCGCGACGCTGAACCTGCTGATCTCCAACGGCAAAGCGCGCGTGCTCGCCGATCCGCGTATCACCACGCTGTCGGGACGCACCGCGACGATCCGCGCCGGCGACACGCTGAGCATCCTGACGACTACCGGCGGCGGTACGGGCACGATCGCCACGCAACAGCTGCAGAGCTTTCAAACCGGCGTCACGCTCGACATCACGCCGCTCATCACGAACAACGGCGAGCTGACCGTCGCGCTGCACCCGGTCGTCAACTCGCTGACCGGCTTGGTCAACGGCATCCCGGAGATCTCGACGCGCGACACCCAGACGACGGTCCACCTGCGCGACAACGAGACGCTCGTCATCGGCGGCTTGATCCAAGAAGCGTCGCAGCGCACGGTGACCAAGATCCCGCTGCTGGGCAGCTTGCCGCTGATCGGCCGCGCGTTTCGCAACGACAACACGACGAGCACGCGCAACGAGCTGATCATCGTGGTCACGCCCCACATTCTCAACGGCAATGCGACGTCGACGGTACCGAGCGCCGCGATCCCGCCGGGGATGGTCGTCCCGACGCCGCGCCCGCTGCCGACGGTGCCGCCGAACACGGGATTCCCGACCGCGTCGCCGGTGCGG
>JALZBE010000116.1 GCA_030947665.1 Vulcanimicrobiota bacterium
CTACAGACCCTCCGGAACGGTAACCCGAACGCAGCGGAGGCCGCACCGAAATCGACGCCGGTGGGGATGTCGCGAACCGTCTCGTGAAAGCCGGGAACGGTCGACCCCAGCAGATCGAAGAGCGCTCCGCCGCCGTTGTTGATTACGCAGATACATCCTCTGGCTCCGGACGGTTTGACCGCCGCCAACGAACTGAGGTCGTGCAGCATCGCTTGATCTCCGATCAACAACAGCCCGCATCCGTTCGCGCCGATCGCTTCGCCGAGAAACGAGGCGATCGTGCCGTCGATCCCATTGACGCCGCGGTTGGCGAAGATCCGCTGTGCGGACGCTCGCGGGCCGCAGAGGAGGTTGCCGAGCCGTACGGCCATCGAGTTGGAGAGATGGAACACCGGGAAATCTTCGGCGGCGCAGACGACCGCCGCGGCAGCGCAGTCGCCCCATGCAGCGCCGGCGAGGAATCGTTGCGCCTTCGCTCGGGCGGTCGCGTCGGCCGCCGTCCACCGGGTCAGCCACTTGCGGTCGCCGCTCGAAGCGGCCGCAGCGAGCTCGCGCACCAGCCCGCCGGAGGGATTTTGCACGAGCACGAACTCGTCGTGCAGGAAATCGCGCGGCACCGGCCGCGCGTCGATCCGCAGGACCGGGCAGCGCAGCGCCGCGAGATATGCGTGCAGCGTGTGCATCACGGGCGCGGCACCGATCCTGATGACGATCTCCGGCGGGTCCGCAGTGAAACGCGGGTCGAGCACCAGCGCATCGCCCGTGGTCACCAGATTCGGAATCGCCGGCCGGCGGAGGTTGCTGGCCGCGTCCGCCACCACCGGATAGCCGGTGATGGACGCAAACGCCGCGACGTCGTCGCGCTCGAGGCCGCCGTCCCCCGTCGCCACGATCAGTCCCTTGAGTCCCGGGCGGAGACCGACCGACGCCGAGATCGCGCCGGCGGTCTGCCGCAGCGGGACGGCAGAAGCCGGCGCGAGGGTGGCCTGCGGCACATCCGCTGGTACGCACCAGGACGGGTCGATCTCGACGGAGCTGAGGACGCCATCGAGCGGAACGTTGAGCAGGACCGGCCCGCGATCGGACGGATCGGTGCAACGACGCAGCAGTTCAGCCAGGCGGGTCCGGAGCGAACGCAGCGCGAGCTGGTCGTCGCTCGGATCCTCGAGGTCGAGCGCGGAACGCACGAACGACCGGCACAATCCGAGATGGTCAGTCCATTGCGGTGCGCCGTTGCCGTGGTACCGCCGCGGCCGGTCACAGGCGATCAGCACCAGCGGAACCCCGCTGGCATCCGCCTCGACGAGCGCCGGCGTCATGTTCGCAACGGCTGAGCCCGACGTCGTGCACACGGCGACGGGACGGCCCGTTGCGCGCGCGATCCCCAGTGCGATGAACGCGGCGCCGCGCTCGTCGATCTGGAACAGCGTGCGCAGTTGCGGCGCGGCGCGCAGCGTCAGCGCCATCGCGGCCGAACGTCCGCCGGGCGCGATTACCACGTCGGCGACGCCCGCACGGACGAGCTCGTCCGCGATGAGGCTGCACCACAGCGCGTTGAGGTTGAAGATGCTCGGCGGCTCGACTGCGTCAGCGCCGGGGGCACGTTCGCGCATGGCCTAGGCCCATTGGCGGAGCCGACGGGCGATCCTCCGTCGGATTTCCGTCGCGGCGAATCGCGAGCGGGAGCGAGACTGGAGCGCGGCGTACAGCTTCGCGTGCGATGACGGCACGCGCACCGACGTCAGGCAAGCCCGAGCAACCGATTCCGCCGTGCGATGCGGGCCGGTCGTCCGGCGACGGGCACGCGACCCCGATTGCGCAGCGCGACGTCGAGATCAGACTCTCCGTTTTACGCGACCGGCTGGCCTTTATCGACCACGCGATCGACGAGGAGCTGGGCAAGCCCTGGTACGGGCGCAAACGAAATCTCCTGTATTTTCTGTACGTCGAAAGAAGGACGTACGCGTTCGCAGTGGACGAGCTGGAAGCGGTGCTCGGCCTTACGCCCGCGTCGAGACCGTGAGCGATACGTTTCGCTTCGTTTCGCGCGGGGGCATCGGCGATGCGCTGCTGCTCACGCCGATCTTTCGCGAGCTGAAACGCCGGGATCCGTCGTGCCGCACGATCGTTTTCGCTCGCAACGGCAGCCATTACGAGGTTTTCCGGCGGAACCCGCACATCGACGTTCTCCGCCGCCCCGGCTGGCTCGATCCTCGGCTCGCGGCACTGCGCGGCGTCGTGGGCGTACCGAAGAGCGCACTGGTCGAACTGCACTCGTTGCTGCCGAGCATGTTTTACCGGGAGCAGGCATCGCGGGTAGTCGGCTCGAGGCTGGGGCTCTCGATCGACGACACGCAGCCGGTATTAGCGCTCTCGCCGCGAGAGCACGAGGAGGCGGCGGAACTGCTGCGCGATCGCGCCGTCCCGGTGGCGATTCACTCCAGCGCGTATTCTTCCGCCAACAAGAACTGGCGCATCGAGAACTGGGAGGCGTTCGTCAGGGAGAACGAGTCGCGCTCGTTCGTGCAGCTCGGACTTGCGAGTGAACCACGCGTAGCGGGCACGAGCGATCTGAGAGGGCTCCCGCTCCGCGTTTCGTTCGCGGTGATCGCGCGGTCGACGGCGTTCGTCGGTGTCGATTCAGGTCTTGCGCATGCCGCGGTCGCGCTGGGAGTACCCTCGGTGGTGCTGTTCGGCGCGTCCAACCCGGCGGTGTACGGCCACGAGCAGAGCATCAACCTGTATAGCCGTGCTCCGTGCAGCCCATGTTTCGAAATCCTAGGGAGTGAACCTTGCCCGTACGGAACGCCGTGCGTGAACGACATCGCCGTCGCGGAGGTGAGCGCGGCGCTCCGCCGGCTCGGATGCTGGAGCGCGGCCTGACGGCCGGTGCCGCGGCGCGAGAACACCGCGCGCGTCGGTGAGTCTCGCAGCGTGGCGACCGCCTCCCCCGCGACTCGCGACCGACCCGTCCACCGTCGACGTCTGGGTCGCTGCCATCGATGCGGTGCCGGCGGTCACGAAAGACCTCGGCGCGACCGAAAGCGTGCTCGACGCCGGAGAGATCGAACGGGCGCGGCGCATCGTTGCCGCCGGCGCTCGCGAGCAGTTCATCGTGGGGCGGGTCTTGCTGCGCAGCGTGGTCGGCCGGTACCTCGGCCGGCCCGCGGCAGCACTCGAGTTCACGACCTCGGAACGCGGCAAGGTGTCGCTACGCGGTGAATCCGGCACTCGATTGGCGTTCAACGTGTCGCACTCCGGGCGCTTCGCTATCTGCGCAATTGCGACACGACGTGTCGGCGTCGACATCGAATACATCCGGACCGAGATCGACGTCGCCGGTCTTTCGAGGCTCTGTTTCGGACCGCACGAGCGGCGCGATGTGACGGATTATCCGGCGGCCGGCCGTTTGCGCGTATTTTATGAATTATGGACGCGGAAGGAAGCGTACGTAAAGGCGACGGGTGAGGGCTTGGCTCGCGACCTGCTGGATTTCGAGGTCGCGCCGATCGGAATGCACCGCGGCCGCGCCTTGCGAGCGCATTGCGTCGCCGCCGAATGCGACCGCTGGACGTTCGTCAGCTTGCCCCTCGCGGACGACTATGCCGGAACGCTCGTCGCGGAAGGCTCGGACTGGGGCCCCCGCTACTGGCGCTGGCAGCCGTCATGACGTCGGCATCAGGTGCGCGCCAGGCCGGGGTTCATTGGACGTACACGTTCACCGTGTCGAGATTGCTCGGCGTCGCGGCACCTTGATGGCTTATGGTGGAATCGGTTGCACGCGTCGCGCGCCACGTCACGCCGCCCTGGCCGTTACCGTCTTCCTGCACGGAAACCACCTTTGGAGATGAACCTTGGTTGAGCCGAGCGTTGTCGATCACCACGCTGGGCGGCGAGGTATTGGTATCGGTCATGACGACGAAAATGTCGTCCGTATCCGTGTTGTTGACGCTGATCTGAATCACCGTGAACGCTCCCTTGAGCTGGAGTGCGAAGACCGACATAGCCCGGTCGTGAGGCCGGCGGCTTCCGCGACCGCCGCGGCCGGTTCCTTCGCCGGTTCCGACGCGACGGCCGGCGGTCGTCGATCGCATGCGATCGAGTTCACATGGAGACGAGGGGACTCGAACCCCTGACATCCTGCTTGCAAAGCAGGCGCTCTACCAGCTGAGCTACGTCCCCGCCGGGGGTTCCGTTCGGCGGCACAGGGGCCGACGGCCTCCGCCATGATATAAAGGGCGAATGTCCCCGGCTGCGACGCTGCCCCTCCCCTACCCAGATGCCCCGCGCGTCGACCAGATCGACGATTACTCCGGCACCCAGGTAGCCGACCCGTATCGCTGGCTCGAAGACGTCGACTCGCCGGAGACGCGGCGGTGGATCGACGAGGAGAACGCGCTCACCGAGTCCGTTCTCGGGAACGTCACGCGGCGCGAAGCGATCAGGGCGCGATTGACCGAGGTCTGGAACTACGAGCGGCGCGGGGTTCCGCAGCGGGTCGGCGATCTCTACGCGTACTTTCGCAATACCGGCCTGCAGAACCAAGCCGTGCTGTGGATCACGCGCGATCTCGCCGAGCCCGGACACGTGCTGCTCGATCCGAACACGTTGTCGGTCGACGGTACCGTCGCGCTGTCGGGCAGCGAGTTTTCCGACGACGGTTTGCTGATGGCGTACAGCGTGTCGTCGTCCGGATCCGACTGGCAGGAATGGCACGTGCGCGACGTCGCGACGGGGACCGACCGGTCCGACATCGTCCGCTGGTCGAAGTTCTCCGGTGCCGCGTGGAAGCGTGACGGCAGCGGGTTCTATTACAGCCGCTACGACGAGCCGGCGCTCGACAGCAAGTTCAAGGACACCAACTACTTCCACAAGCTGTACTTTCACCGGCTCGGCACCCCGCAGTCCACCGACGTCCTCGTGTACGACCGCCCCGACCACAAGGACTGGAATTTCGCCGGGATGACGAGCGAGGACGGGCGCTATCTCGTGCTCGACGTCAGCCGCGGGACGGCGCCGGAGAACGCGATCTTCGTGAAGGACCTCGGCACCGACGGCCCCGTCGTCGAGCTGCTCCCGGACGCGGACGCGCGCTACGTGTACCTCGCTAACGACGCGACGACATTTTATTTTTTGACCACCAAGGACGCACCGCGCGGGCGCGTCGTCGCGCTCGATCTGCACGATCGCGCGCCGCGCGAGATCGTCGCGCAAACCGACGACGCACTCGACGGCGCCACGTTCTTCGGCGACCGCATCGTCGCGACGTACTTGCGCGACGCGCTCGCGCGCGTGCTGGTGTACGGTCTCGAGGGACGCGTGCAGTCCGAGGTCGCGCTGCCCGGGCTCGGCAGCGTCGCCGGCTTCACCGGTAAGCGCAGCGCGTACGAATCGTTCTACAGCTACACGAGCTACACGGAGCCGACGTCGATCTACCGCTACGACGTGGGGACCGGGCTTTCGACGCGCGTCTTCGCGCCGCAGATACGCTTCGACGCGAGCGCTTTCACGAGCGAGCAAGTGTTCTACGCGTCGAAGGACGGCACGCGTGTCCCGATGATCGTCACCGCGAAGAAGGGCACGCCGCGCGACGGCAGCGCGCCGGCGATTCTCTACGGCTACGGCGGATTCGACATCTCGCTCACGCCGGCGTTCTCGTCGGCGGTGCTCGTTTGGCTGGAGATGGGAGGGATCTACGCGGTCGCGAACCTGCGCGGCGGCGGCGAGTACGGCCAGGCGTGGCACCAGGGCGGCGTCAAGGCGCGCAAGCAAAACGTCTTCGACGACTTCGTCGCGGCCGCGGAATATCTCATCGATCAGAAGTGGACGTCGCCCGCCAAGCTCGCGATCCACGGCGGTTCCAACGGCGGCCTACTGGTCGGCGCGTGCATGGTGCAGCGCCCGGAATTGTTCGGCGCTGCGCTGCCGGCGGTCGCGGTGATGGACATGCTGCGCTTTCAGCACTTCACGATTGGTTGGGCCTGGACGTCGGACTACGGCTCGTCGGACGTCGCCGACGACGTCGCGACGCTGCTCGCGTACTCGCCATACCACAACCTGCGCGAAGGCGAGCACTACCCGGCGACTTTGGTCACGACGGGTGACCACGACGACCGCGTGTTCCCGGCGCACTCGTTCAAGTTCACCGCCGCACTGCAGCACGCGCAAGGCGGCACCGCGCCCGTTCTCCTGCGCATCGAAACCAAGACCGGCCACGGCGCCGGCAAGCCGACGACAAAACTGATCGACGAGGTGGCGGACCGCTACGCGTTCCTCGTCAACGTGCTTGCGATCGACTAGCCGCGGCGCGGATGCGGCAGCGGGCCCGGCAAGGTGTCGAGGCGCTCGAACGTCTCGGGCGTCGGCCGCGTGAGCGGACGGCGTCGTCCCGGCGCGCTGCGGTGCGCGGGCGTTGCGCGCGGATGCGGCGTCGCGTTGTGCTTGGGGTGCGGTGTCGCATGATGTGCCGGTTGCGGCGAACTCAGATACGGGCGCGGATCCACGATGATCGTCGGCCGCGGCAGCCACTGTGCGGGAGCCGGGGTCGGCGCGCCGGCCGGCGTTTGCGCTTCGAGAGCCGCGACGATCGCGAGCGCTGCGAGCAAGGGGGCGAGCTGTTTCACGTCATCACCTGGAGAGCGTTCATCTCCAGTATCGGCTCGCGCGCGTGGTGGGCCATCCTGGGTTCGAACCAGGGACCTCATGCTTATCAAGCATGCGCTCTAACCAGCTGAGCTAATGGCCCGGGGCGTCGGCGCTTAGTTTAGGGGAGCGCCGCCCCCTTGTCAACGAGCATCAAGGGTTGCGTCGATCGCGTCAGATCAGCTTGATCCACTCGTTCATCGTCTGGTCGTCGCGCTTTACTTGCTGCATCGCGAGGTCGCGCAGGACGTTCATCTCGCGCTGCTGCTCGGCGCGTGCGCTCGTCACCGCGTCGAACGCGGCTTGCTCCTGGAGCGCGGCGAGATCGCCGGGCGAAGCCGGAGCGGAGGCCGCGTGCACCGCGCGCGGTACCGCGGCGTGGGCCGCGTGCGGTGC
>JALZBE010000561.1 GCA_030947665.1 Vulcanimicrobiota bacterium
CGCGATGGCCGATCACGGCGGGCTCGTCGCGCCGCTGGGTGATGCCGGCTCGATGCTGATGTTCCACTGCAACATCGTGCACGCGTCGACGTCGAACATGTCGCCGTGGGACCGCAGCATCGTGTACCTGTCGCTGAACCGCACCGACAATGCGATCCGGCGCTTCTCGCGGCCCGAGCACATCGCGCACCGCGACTTCACGCCGATCCAAACGCTCGCCGACGACTGCCTGCTGGAGCTCGCGCGCACCGAAGCCGTCGCGGTATGAACCTCGCGCGCGGGCTCGCGCAACGCGAAGCGCAGGGCAAGCCGATTCGCGTCGGCTTGATCGGCGCCGGCAAGTTCGGCACGATGATCCTCGCGCAGCTCCGTCTGATGGCCGGCGTGCGGCTGTGCGTGCTGGCGGACCTCGACCCCGAACGCGCACGGCGTGCCGGCGTCGAGGCGGGCTGGGACGGCGATGCGTTCGCGCGCGCGGCGAACGCCGGCGCGGCGAACGATCTCGCGCGCGGCGGGCGCGTCGCGCTCGTCGAGAGCGGCGTGCTCGCGACGGACTGCGAGCTGGACGTGCTGATCGAAGCGACTGGACACGAAGAAGCCGGCGCGCTGCACGCGTACCGCGCGATCGAGCACGGTCTGCACGTCGTGATGGTGACGGTCGAAGCGGACGTCGTCATCGGCCCGTACCTGCACCGCATGGCAGAGCGCGCGGGCGTCGTGTACTCGATGGCGTACGGCGACCAGCCGGCGATCATCTGCGAGCTCGTCGACTGGGCGCGCACGTGCGGCTTCGAGGTGGTGTCCGCGGGCAAAGGCACGAAGTACGCGCCGCGCTACCGGCGCTCCACGCCGGACACCGCGTTCGCGAACTATGGCTTCACGCCCGAGCAGATCGCGACGGGCGGCTTCAACCCCAAGATGTTCAACTCGTTCCTCGACGGAACGAAGTCCGCGATCGAGATGGTCGCCGTCGCCAACGCGACCGGACTCGACGTGTCCGACGACGGGCTGTCCTTCTCGCCCGCGTCGGTGTACGATCTGCCGAAGCTGCTGAAGCCGCGCGCCGACGGCGGCATCTTGCCACGCGCCGGCATCCTCGACGTCGTCTCGTGCATCACGCCCGACGAGAAGTTCGTCGACGACAACATCCGGTGGGGCGTGTTCGTGACGTTCACGTCCGCGAGCGGCTACGCGAAACGGTGCTTCGACGAGTACGGTATCGCGACCGACGCGAGCGGGCAGTATGCGGCGCTGTGGCGGCCGTATCATCTGATCGGCTTGGAGATCGGCGTGTCGGTCGCGTCCGCGGCGCTGCGCGGCGAGCCGACGGGCGCGCCGTACGCGGGGCATCGCGCGGAAGTCGTGTGCGCGACGCGGACGGCGCTGCGTGCGGGCGACGCAATCGACGGCGAAGGCGGCTACGCGGTGTACGGGACGTGCGTGACCGCCGAGACGGCACGCGAGCGGAAGCTCGTGCCGATGGGGCTCGCGCACGGGCTGAAACTGCTGCACGACGTGCCGGCGGACCACCCGATCGGCACCGACGACGTCGCGTTCGACGACTCGTCGTTCCTGTGGAAGCTGCGCCGCGAGCAGGACGCGATGTTCGCGCCGGTCAGCGCGTAGACGAGCCACGCAGCGCCCGCAGGTCGCCGTCGCGCACCGTGACGCCGGTCGCGTCGAACCACTCCATCAGCGGCACGGCATATTTGCGCGTCGTGCCGACCGCATCGCGAAAGCGGGCCATCGTGATCGGGCCGTCGCGCCGCACAGCGGCTTCGAGACGCTTGCGGATCTCCGCGATCTGCGTGCCGCGGTAGACGTCCGCGCCCACTTTCACGAGCGCGCCGGTTGCGACGAGCGTGTCGAACGCTTGCGGTAGGCCCGTGATGCGCGCGGCGCGCAACGCCGCGACGACGCCGTCGAGCGGTGCTGGTACGAGCGGCTGCGCGGCGTCGAGAGGCACGGCGCGCTCGAAGAAGGCGCGCTGCTCCGCAGTCAGTTGCGGGCGATGATCGAGCGTTGCGTAGTAGCCTGCGCGCGCGGTGATGCGGCCGTCCTCGGCGTCGCTTGCGAGGATGCGCACGAGGAACGCCTCGTCGCCTGCGAGCTCGCGTGCGAGTGCGAGCGACGTCGTTCCGAGCATCCACGGCGCTTCGGCCTCGCGCCGCGCGAGCGTTTCGCGGATGCGCTGGGAGAACGCGTCGGCTGCCGCGCCATCGACGTACGCGAGCGGTTTGTTCAGCCGGCGCGCAACGCCGTGCGCAGCGAGCTCGGCGAGGATCTCGGCGGCGCGCTCCTCGCGCACGTTCGCACGCGCGCCGACCTCAGCGGCGGTCCGCGGCGCGAGCCCGCTCTCGGCGAGCGCGCGCGCGATCGCGTCGACGTCAGGTGCGACGGTTACATCCGCGGCGGCGGCTGCGCCCGCGTCGACGGTGCCGCCGCCGAGCAGCGTCTTCGGGGACAGCGCGCGCACCACGAACGCTTCGCCCGGATACGTCGTCGTGGCGCGCCGCAAATGCAGCGTCGCCTCGATGGGAGCGGCGTCGGCCGGCGGTGCGGGATCGAACACCAGCGTGCCGAGGATCTCCGCCGCGCCGAGATACGCGCGCACCGGCGTGCGG
>JALZBE010000117.1 GCA_030947665.1 Vulcanimicrobiota bacterium
GTGCAAGCGCGGAATAACCACGTCATAGATTTGGTATGCGCTGTCGGCGACCGGCCGGCCGAGAATCGACGGGATGTTGCCACCGGCACCATCAACGTTCCAGACGAACTCGGCCTTGCCGGTGGAGAGCGGGATGACGAGCCGCTGCCATCCTAGAGCCCGATCTGCGACGGCGTACTCGCGGCCGTGAAGGAACATCGCCCGGACGGTTCCGCGCCGCCCGTGAAATAGTCGTTGCGGGCCCCGTTCGTTGGGGATAGGGCGCCCCCATAAGGCCGAAAACGAAAGATCGTCCAGCACGGCGAAGTCGGATGACGGAATCCGCAGGGGAGACCCGTCGCGCGCGAGCTCCGCGTTAGCCGCATCGCCGGGGCGCCCCACTTTCACGATCGTTCCTCCGAGCGCGATCACCCGCGCGTGCGCTCTCGGTGAAATTGGCGTTGATAACCCGACGAAAAGCGTCGTCTTGCGGCGTCCCGCGGGTGACGCGCGAATCATGCGTCGCGAAGCCGCGATCGCCTCGCCGACGGCGTCCGAACTGAAGACGGCGAGGACGCTGAGGGTTTTATCAAGAGATCCCGTAGCGACCGCTGGATCGTGCTGGACTATGCTCGCGGCCAGCCGAGCGTCCCCCGAAACCACATCTGAGCGGGTGAGGGAACCCAGCAGTAGCGGCATGGCCACCAACAACGGCAGCGCGATCAGACGAGTCTGATTCATCGTATTCCTCCGATGTGCCGGCGGAGCGACCGCGAAGCCGCTCCCGATCGTCGGATTAGCCGAACACTGCGCCTAAATAGACACCGGACGTTGCGTCGACATACGCCTCGCCACCTCCGGATAGTTCACACACCCATGCCGGGGTTCCGACATTTCCGGACGAGGCTGCTGAATTACGGGATCAGCGCGCGCAGTTTGTCGGGTTCGGTGACGACGACGTGCGCCGTGCGCATGTCGACGAGGCGGTCGTCCCAGAAGCGGTTCAACGTGCGGTTCACCGTCTCGCGCGTCGTGCCGATCATGTTCGCCATCTCCTGATTGGTCAGGCGCAGCGTGATGCGTGTGCCGTTGTCGACAGCTTCGCCGAACTGCTCGGCGAGGTTCAGCAGCAGCGCGGCGAGGCGCGCGCGAATGTCTTGCGACGTCGTCGCCGCGATGAGCGCATTCGCCGCGCGCAGGCGTTCCGATAGCTCGATGACGAGCAGCCGGCCGATCTGCGGGTTGCGGTCGATCAGGCCTAAGAAGTCGACTTGACGGACCGCGCCGACCTCGACGTCGGTGAGCGTCTTGATCGACGCCGAACGCAGCGACGAGTCGAACATCGACATCTCGCCGAAGAAATCGCCCTCTTTGAGGATGGAGAGGATCGTCTCGCGGCCGTCCGGCGCGACGCGGCAGACGGCGACCGATCCCGCCGCGATCACGTAAAACGTATCGCCGGGGTCGCCCTCGCGCACGATGAATTGATGCTTCGGAAAGCGGCGCTCGGACACCGTCGCCAGCACCTGCGACAGCTGATCGTCGTTGAAATCCCGGAACAACGGGATGCGGCGAAGCGTCGAAAGGTCGATCATCTGGTGCCCCTCTTCGGAGCGCACGGGCAACCCGCCCTTTGTCGGACTCATCTCTTCACCTGGCTCCGTTCCGAATGGCCCTTTGCGGACCCGGGCATGCATCGCCCGGTGGACGGGCACCCGCCCCGGCATGACCAGCGTCCACGAACCGGCCTTGCACGCGTTATCGGTCGAACCGCGTGTCGCGCGTCCTGGCGACACCGTGTCTGTGATCTTCCGCACTCGCAACCTCGGCACGTCGGCGAGCCCCCCGGGCACCGTCGCAATCCTCCTTGGCGATGGGCTCGAGGCGGTCGACGATCCCGAAGTCGCGGTCGCTTCGGTTGCGCCGGGTGAGGACGTTGTCGCGATGATGCGCGCACGGATCGCGGTGCCGCTCGACGACCGCACGGAGCTTGCCGTGCAGGCTGTGCTGCGCGTGCCCGATGCGGCGCTTGGAACGAACGTCTGCGCGGTGCTGGTGCGCAGCCGGCCCGTTCTGGACGGCGCGGCGAGCGGCACGTTCGTCGAGCCGCTCGACGAAGAGCACGTTCGCGTGCGCGCGGTCGTCACCAATGAGGGCGATGGCGCTGCGTGCGGCGTGCGCATCGACGTGCCCGCGCCGGCGGGATGCGTGCGGCTGGAAGGCGATTCCCGAGGCGTCTTGGAGATCGAGCGGCTCGACGTCGGCGCGTCGGTGACGGTGGCATTCGAGGCGCGCATCGTCGATCCGGTCGCCGTCGTTCACGTGGACGACGCCGAGGTGTGTTACGGCGCGGGGCGGCGCTGCATGCTGCCGGTGCGTGAAGTGGTCGTCATGGAGCCGGTGATCGCGGCACCGTGCGTTGCGGTGCGATCGTCGCGGCGGTCGGCCGAGGTCGCTGTCGACGTGCGCAACGACGGCTGGGTGGACGCGCGCGACGTGCGCGTGCGAATCGCGCTGCCGGCGCCACTGCGTGCGATCGACGGCAGCATCGTGATGGATGGCGTTCCGGTCGCCGCCGCGCGCGGCGGAAGGCGCGGCGGCGGCGATCCGCCGTTCGCGCGCGTGGAACGCACCGGCGGCGCGCATGTCGCGGTCGTGCCGGTTTTCGCGCGCAGCACGACACGTGTCGCGCTGACCGCGACGTTTGCGGGCGGTTATCTCGGTGGGACGGTCGTCGCGAGCGCCGGACCGCACGAGACTGCCGCACCGTTCGCGCCTGAGCTCGTGCACGACGTACGGATCCGGCTTATTGACATGCCGCGTGCCGTCGCGCCGGGCGGGGAGATCCGCGTCGCGGTGGAGGTGGTCAACGCGGGCGATGTCGCGGAGGAGCTCTTCTTCTGCATTGCCGGGCCGGGGATCGTCGTTGCGCCGGAGGCCGTGTCGCGGACGATCGCGCCGGGTTGCGTCGCGGTCGTGGAACTCGTCGGTTTCGCGCATCACGCCGCGTCGGTTAACGGGCCACTGGTGCTGTCCGTCGTGGCGTGCGATTCCGAGCGCGAACGCGCGCGAGCGGAGTTCGCCGTCGTCGTTCGCGATCGGCTTGCGCCGTGTTGTGGCGATGCGATCGATCCTGATGACGCGGCCTTGCCTGCGCTCGTGCAGGCGGCGCTGCACGGCCCCGACCATGTTGCGGCCGGAGCGCCGTTTACGATGCGCGCCGACATCGACGTCGAGGATTCCGTCGAGATGCTCGCCGTTCGCGTGCGCGACGTCGCGGGCGCGACGTACGTGAGCGGCTCGACATCGCTCGACGGGCGCCTCCTGCTCGATCGCGCCGGCGCCTCGCCGCTTGGCGGCGCGGGCCTGTTGCTGCGAAGCGTTACGGCTGGGACGCGAGTCACCGCGGCGTGGACGCTGCTCGCGGATCCGTCGGTCTGCGACGAGGCGCTCGTCGTCGAGCTGCTGCTGGAGGTCGACGGCGAGGAACGGCCCGTCGAATCGGTCGCCGTGCACGTCCGCGGGCGAGATGCGTTCGTGCCGCAGCCGAGCGGACTGGCCTATCACGTGGACGCGTGTGTCGTCGAGGTTGCGCCGTCGCCCGAGGACGTGATCGTTCTCGATTCGCAACCAGCGGCTCCCGACGACGCCTTCGCCGCAGCGGCGGTCCTGGCCGTGCATCCGCCGCAAACTTGCGCGCCTTACGACGATGCGTTTACGTTCGGGTTCCGCGTCGATCCGTCGCGGCTGCACACCGTTGCCCGGCTGTTGGAGACCGCGGGCAGCGGCCTCGTCGCACACGTCTTCGCACTGCGCAGCTTTTTCCCGGATGACGAGACGTCGGGCGATCCCAGAGTCGCCGCTGCGCTCGACGGCGTGCGCTGCACGTTAGGCGACGTATTCGACCGGCTTTTCGTGAAGCTTCGCATCCCGGGCTTCGACGTGGCGGCCGACGATGTCGACGACGCCGTGCTGCGCAGCGCGATGATCTGCTTGTTCGAACGGCTGCTCGACGCATCACCGGGCGACGACCGCGGCGAAGGCGCGACCGTGCGCATGACGCGCGGGCGCGTTCACGAACTTCTGGCCGCATTTGCCGACGCGCCGCACGGCGCGCCGGCGATGCTTCGCGCGCTCGTCGCGCTGCTGCCGGTGCGGTGCGAATCGGATCCGCCGCTCGGCGTCGCGATCGCGCGATATGCGCGCGCGCTCGACGATGTCCTGGCGCGGTACGAGGGCGCTCCGCTCGAAATCTTCGACGATGCGCTCGCGCGCGCGTCGGACCGCGCGCTCGACGATGCGCGCGTGGCGCTCGCCGCTGCGTTGCGCGAACCGGCCCCGCTCGCGGGGATGTCATGCTGACGCTGCAGATGCCGATGCTGCTCGCGCTGCTCGGGACGGCGCTGATGGCGGTGGTAATCTTCGCACCGGCCCGAGTCGCCGCGCCCGTCACCACGTCGTTCGCGCCGCCTCCGACGCCGCCCGCGATGGAGTCTTGGGAACCGACCCCCGCGATTGATTCATGGACGCCGCCGCCGGCGTTCGATTCCTGGGAGCCGCTCGCGAACGAATCGGCTCCGCCGGCATGGCCGACGCTGATCGATCGCCGTGCGGCAACCTGCGACGTCGCAGGGCGGCTCGGTCTGGTCGAAGCGCTCGTGGCCGTTCGCACGCCGTGGTCGGAAGCGATCCTACGGCGAGCGCTTGACGACGAACCCGATCCGGAAGTGCATGCCGCCGTAGCCGCCGCGCTTTCCGCGTAGAGGTAGCGGCACAGGCCCTCGAGTTACGGGCTGGCGTAGGTTCCGACGAGCTCGCCCGACGCCAGCACGTGCTCGCGGATGATGAAGCGGAACTTCGCGTAGGTGGTCGTCTCGTCGACGCCGAGTTTGTCGAGGTCGAGCGCCCACACCGTGAGATGATAATGATGCGCGGGATCGCCCGGCGGCGGGCAGGGGCCGCCGTAGCGGCTGAAGCCGTAGTCGGTGAAGCCGTGCGTCGCGCGGACGCCCGCGTGCTTGTCGGCGCCCGCGCCCGCCGAAAGCGACGTGACGTCGGCGGGGATGTCGAAGAGCACCCAGTGCACGAAACCGACCGTTGTGGGCGCGTCGGGATCGTACATCGTGACGGCGAACGATTTCGTTCCCTCCGGCGCGCCGGACCAGGCGAGATCCGGGCTCTGGTTTTTGCCCGTGCACCCGAAGTCGTCGAAAACCGCGCTCTGCGGGATCGTTTGCCTGTCGCTCACGACGGAACTGGTCACGGTCAATGTAGCCTGCGTTGCCATGGCCGGGTTGTACCCATCGAAACTGCCCCTTCCCTTGGAGGTAGAGAGCACCATGGCTACGGTTCGCATCCAAGACGACATGCTTCACGTGGAGCTCAAAGGCGCCGAGGCGCTGTGGGCGGTCCACGGCTCGTTCCACATCCCGCTGGCGAACGTCACGCATGCGGGAATCGACAAGCCGCCCAGCTTCTGGGAATCCCTGAAGCTGATCGGCACGGGCGCGGGCCGGCTCAAGATGGCGGGCACGTTCCTGTACCACGGCGAGGTGTGCTTCTTCGATTACGCGGGCGACGAGCGCGTGCTGGTGATCGACGTGACCGAAAGTAATTTCAAGCACCTGTTCGTGGCGGTCGACGCACCGGACATGCCCGACGCCGCAGCGCAGCGCATCAACACGGCGATCGAATCGCGCGGCGTCTCCGCGAGCTCGTAACGGCGCTCTACACCGTCACCGTTACGGCGAGGGACTTCCGCCCGCGCTGACCGCTTTGGGATATTGGTCGACGACGTGGCCTCGCTCGTCGAGAAACTGCAGCTGGGCGTTGCCGTCTTTGGTGACGTACAGCTTCACGCGCGTTCGGCCGCGGCCGTCGGCGAGGGCGACTTGCGACGTGTCGTCGCTGTCGTAGCCGGCGAAGAACCGGTCGAATCCGAACGCACCGAGCTCGCGATACTTGGCTCGGAGCGTGCGGCGCTGCGCATCGGTGCGCATGCCCGCAAGCTCCTGTCTCCACTGCTGAACGAGCCCGAGCGCTTCGGGCGAACGATCCCAGGCGTGCAGCCCGGCGAAGTGCTTTCCTTGATCCGTGCCGTCGTCCAGCTGGAGTAGCTGGTCGCTGTCGGCGGCGTCGTAGCTGAGCGTGTTCGCAGAGGCCGCGCCGTGCGGGCCGCGACGGCCGTCCCACATGAAAGCCCCTTGTTCGTTGCCGTCCTGGTTGTAAAACACGATGCCGTTCTCGTCGAGCCCGCTGGTCCGATGAACGGTTTTCCCGTTGATGACCGGGTCAGGAAAATCGTCGTGATCCGTGAGGATCATCGCGAGCTTGCCTTCGCGGTCGACCACATCGATGCGATGAGCGGTGATGCGATCGAACTCCGCGGGTCGGGTCGCGTGAACCGCCCCCACCAAGAACAACGCCCCGCCCAGTACGGTGACACCGAGCGCATAGCAGCGCAGGAAACGAATCTCGCGACGAAGTCTACTCGAACGCATCAAAACCTCCACGACGAACGCAGGCGCGAAGCGATTCGACAGCCCGGCATCGATCCCCGGCCGCCCGGAAGCGGTTACGCGGCGGGGCCCCGCGAGAGATCGTAGTCGCCGCCATTAGGACACAGGCTTTCTATAGCAGCGCCAGCGCGTTCGCATAGTATTCTCCGTATTTGGTCGACCAGAAATGGGCGGCGTGCGACATTGTCAGGCAGTAACGAACGTGAGCCTGATCGCGTCCTCGCCGACAGGATCGGTGCCAACAAGGCGGAGCGGCGGCGTTCGGGCACCGGCGAAGTACGGTTTGCCGCGGCCAAGCACACACGGACGAAAGTAGAGATGATACTCGTCGATAAGACCGAGGTCAGAAAGACTCGCCGCCAGGTCGGGCCCGGCAACGTCGATGACGCCGTCGACTTCCGTCTTCAGCCGGCGAACGAAGGCTTCGAGATCGTCGCCGACAAGCGTGGCATTTGCGCCGACCGAGCTTAGCGAGCGTGATGCAACCCATTTCGGTTGCGTCCGCCACGCCGCCGCGAATTCGTGCTCGCTCGCGC
>JALZBE010000562.1 GCA_030947665.1 Vulcanimicrobiota bacterium
CTCCGGCTTTCGCGAGCAGCGAGGCGTGAGTGTCCCGGAGATCGTGAAGTCGAATCCGAGGCACGCCTGCGCGGCGCACGAGATCGCGGAACGCCGCGCCGAAGTTCCACGGGGTCAGGCTGCTCCCGTCCGGTCGCGCGAACACGAGCCCTTCGTTCTGGTAGGCCGCGCCGAAGGCGAGTCTTTTCGCCTGCTGCGCTGCCCTGTGCGAGCGAAGGATCGTGACGAGCGTAGACGAGATCGAGATGGTCCTAGTCCGACCGCTCTTTGGCTCCTTGAAGAACAGGCCGTCCCGCGTCTGCGCGAGCGAACGCGAGATCGTCACCGTACCGGCGTCGAGATCGAGTTCAGACCAACGCAACGCGAGGACTTCGCCGCGACGCGCTCCGGTGTAGGCCGCGAATGCGACCGCCGGATAGAACGCCGCATACGCCGAGAGATAACCGCGACTGGTCGAACGCGACGACGGCTGCTTGGCTTCGTCCAAGAGCCGACGGAGCTCCGACTCGTTGAGAACGGCGGACTCCGGCTTGATGGCCTTCGGAAGATCGTCCGAGTCCAGTGAGGCAGCGACGCTTCGGGTCACGAGTGACCACTTAACGGCGCGATTCAATGCGTTCCGCATGAGGTCGTGCGCGTGCAGCACCGTACGGGGGGCGACTTTCGAGCGAGACCAGAGTGCGTACGCAGACACGAGATCAACCGTCTTCAGTTTGCCTAGCGCGATCTTCCCGAATCTCGGTCTGAGGTACGTGCGGAGGAGACCGTCGTAGCGTTGGAGCGTGGTCGCGGCGCACTTCTTCGACTTGACTTCCATGAAGCGGTCGAAGAGATCGTTGCACGTCGTCTCCAGGTCTGCTACGAACTGCCCTCCGGTAACGGTCCTCTTCCGATCCGCGAGGATCTCTTCGGCCTTTGCTTTGGTGACGCCGACAAGTGTCTCGGTCATCTGTCTCCGCTTGCCGTTGCGCGGCGGTGCATCGTAGACGATCCGGTACCGCTTATCGCCGAGTTTCCTGATACTTGCCACGTTTGGTTCCCCTTACGGGGTCCCGGCGGCTCCGGTATTCGCCACGCCGAGGTAATTTTCCCAGCACGGTTTTCGACACGATCATCCGGCGCGAACCGATGCGGAGCGCGCGAGGTCCGCAACGCGGCCAGCACGTCGCTCACCGTCGCGCAAGCCGACCTGGAAAGGCCAGCTCTCCACCGCCGACATCGCCGCCGTCGCGACGTTCGTGCGTTCGGCGTGGTCGAATCATGCGTCCGGCGTCACCGAGCAGCAGGTCGCGGCGGCGGGGTCCCCGGTGTTGAGTACGGTCCGCCCATCCGTGTACTCGAAGAACTGCGCGGCCTGCCACGGCGCGAGCGGACAAGGCGGCGGCCACGGAAACTTTCCCGCGCTCGCCGGCGACTCGCTGGTGAACAACTCCGATGCGGCGGGGATGATCTCGCTCGTCGTGCACGGACGCAGCATGATGCCCGCCTGGAAAGGTCAGCTCTCCGCCGGCGACATCGCCGCGGTGGGCGAGGTTCGTCCGCTCGGCCTGGGGCAACAAGGGCGGACCGGTGACCGAGCAGGACGTCTCCGCGGTGAAGTAGCACGCGGCCGGCGCGCGATGCGGTTCATGCCCCGGCTTTGCAGCGCATTGACGGGTTGGTTGGCGGGCGCGCCTGCAAGTTGAATCCTTCGTAACGTCCGTCGCCCGGTACCGAGGGGACCATGCGGGCTCAGCTCGCGCCGGACGTCATTTCTTGCGCGACTTCGCTTTGCGCGTCGCAGCCGCGCGCTTCGCGCCGCGCTTGCGTGCCGGCGTCGACCCGCTTCCGGCGCCGCTCTTTTTCCGGGTTGCGGCAGCCTTTTTCGCGGCCGTCTTGCGATCGCCGGCGCTGCGACGCGTGCTTTCTTGACGACCGAGCTCGCCCCATCCGTGCTCCGAAACGTCCACGTCGTAATGCTTGGCAGCTTTCTTGATGTTTGCGAACGCGAGGTCGCGCTCGGCGTCGGAGACGCCGCGGACCTGATCGAACCGGGCGATCGCGTTGCGAACGTGCTTCGCGTCGGTCAGCGGCTCTTTCCGTTTGTCCGGGAACGCGTACACGCTGTCGGGAAGGTCGCCACGTTCGGTCAGCTCGCCGTGTTTCTCATGCGGTTTCCAGGTCGCTCGGGGCATAGTACAGAGAACCTCCTATCGGACTCAAGTTGTACCCATCATTGCGGGCATCGGAAGACACCGACGATCATCTTCGGCGTCTTCTTCGTACGGCCGCAACCGCGGCGGCGATCGCACCCGCGGTGAGCACCAGCACGCCGGCGCCCACGGCGAAGTCGCGCCGCGCGCGCGTCACTTGTTCGGCGATTCGCGGCATCGCCGCGTGCTCGGGGAAGTCACCGTCTGGGCCGTCCGGCCCGTGCCGCTGCGCGAGCCAGATCACGTCCGCGAGGTGCAGCACCTGGCGGTTCGTCGTCTGCATCGCCTGCTCGCGGCACGAGAAGCCGTCGCTCACGACGAGATCGCGGGGCGACGTCTCGCGCACGTGCGGCAGGTACCCCAGCTCGCCGCACGCGATCGAAACATCGTAGTGCTCGCCGGCTTCGAATCCGAACGCGCCGGCCATGC
>JALZBE010000118.1 GCA_030947665.1 Vulcanimicrobiota bacterium
CGCGATCCGCGCGAAGCGTTCCACGACGCGCGCGTCGCGGTGGAGACGGCACTCGCGCTCGACCCGTCGCTGCCGGAGCTGCATGCGACGCTCGCGGACCTGCAGCTGTTCGGCCGCCGCGATCTGCGGCGCTCGAAAGAGTCGTTCGACCTCGCGCTTTCGATCGATCCGACCTACAGCACCGCGCACCACTTCGCCGCATGGCACGCGCTGATCAACGACGACCTCAACGGCGCGCTCGACCATTTGCGCACCGCGCTCGGTTTCACGCCCGACGGGCTCGAGTTACAGACGACGGTCGGGATCGCGAACTACCTGCGCGGCGCGCACGAGCAAGGCGTGTGCGATCTCGGGGAAGTGCTCGAGCTCGATCCGGAGTTCTCGTTCGCGCGCTACGAGCTGGCGCGAATTCTCTCGGGCTTGGAGCGCTACGACGAGGCGCTGCGTCACCTCGACGTGCTCTCCGCCGCGGAGCCGCGCGACACGTACGCAGCGCTCACGGCGTTCGCCGCGGGGCGCAGCGGCGATCCGCGCCCGGCGCGCATTTCCTCGATCGCACCACGCATCGCCGGCGCCCGGCGCATTATCTGCGCGCGTACGCGCAGCTGGGGCTGGGTGAGCGATCCGACGCGATCACGGAGCTTCGGGGCGGCCGTCGAGAGCAACGAACCGTGGACGGTGTTGCTCCCGCTCGACCGCATCTTCTACGACCTGCGGACGGACCAGTCGTTTCGCGCGCTCGTGCCGGTGGCCGTCGCCCGCTGAGCAGGCCGGTGGATTACGTGGACAACTCGGTGTAGCCTAGGACGTTTGGGGCAATTCTGCCTGGGGTAGCGCTTGCGCAATGAGCGCCTCCATCGATCCCCCGCCGGCCCCGGCCCACCAATGCATCAACGCGGCCTGCGGGTGCAACGACCTCGTGAGCGCCGGGCCGTGCAGTGAGTTCTGCTCGGCGAACACCGTCGAGCTCGCCGACGTCGAGCGCGGCAAGGCCTCACTCAGCGCGGACTGCAACTGCGGCCACGACAGCTGCGCGGCGAACCGCGGCTCGCGCGGCACGCCCGAACGCGGGATGAGCTGATTAGCCGCCGCTGACGATCAGCCGCGCGCAGATCTCGCGCGCTTCCTGAACCGACGCGACGTCCGTGCGCACGAACAGCTTGCGCCAGTGGGCCTTGCCCGAAAGCTTGGCGATGAGGTCGGACGCGACGCGCGCGTCCGCGTCGCGGCCCATCAGGCGCACCCGCACGGTCGGCGTCGCGCCCGCCGTGCCGAGCGGCAGGCGGTGGAGGAGCTGCTCCTGAGAGTCGCTCCATACCGCGTCGCCCCAGCGCGCACGCAGCGCGTGCTCGCACCGTTCGAACGTGCCGAGGTCTTGTTCCGCGTTGAACTCCGCCGCCAGGCCGTACACCGTGTGGCGCTCGCGCAGCGCGCGCACGCCTTCGCCGTTCATCGGGCGGATCGCGTCGATCACGCGAAAATCGTCCCAGGCGAGAAACTCGTGGACGTCGTCGAGCGCGCGCGGATCGGGCCACAGCACTTCGAGCACGTCGTTGAGCACGCGCTCGAACGCGCGCGTCGTATGGTGGAAGTAGACGGTCGCGAACATCATGTAGCGCGCGAGCACGAACGACTCGAGCGCGACGACGCCGCGCCCGTCGACACCGAGTTGCGGCTGCCCGTCGACCTCGAGGACGCGCAACGACTCGATGAGCTGTTCCGCGTCGTACGTGCCGCCGGCGACGCCGGTGAAGTACGAGTCGCGCAGCAGGTAGTCCATGCGGTCGGCGTCGAGGTTCGGTCCGCTCACCAGCTCGCGCAGCACGGGATCGGCATCGGGTGCGCCCGTGATCAGGCCAAGGACGTGGTCGGGATCGACGTCCATCGCGCAGAGCGCGTCGCGCAGCTCCGGCAGCGCGAGGATCGCTTGCGTCCGCAGCTCGTGGCGCACGCCGAGCACCGCTTCGCACGCGTGCGAGAACGGGCCGTGACCGATGTCGTGCAGCAACAGGCTCGCGCGCAGCAGCGCGCGTTTGGTGTGAAAGTCGCGGTCCGAGTCGAACGCTTCGGGCGAGTGGACGCGCAGCGCGTCGAACGCGCGCGAGCCGATGGCCATCGCGCCGAGCGCGTGCGAGAAACGCGAGTGCTCGGCCGACGGGAACGCGAGGTACGCCAAGCCGAGCTGGCGCAGCCGCCGCAGTCGCTGCACGGCGGGCGCGGAAAGCAGTGCGACCTCGCCCGCGTCGAGTTCGATGAAGCGGTGGATCGGATCGTAGATGCGCTTGCGCCTAGACGCATGGTTGTCGCGCGGCGCGTCGTACTCATGCGCCATGTCGTTCGCTCGTGTGGCCCTCGCGCTGGTTTCGTCGGCGGTGCTGCTCGGTGCGTCTGCACCGCAGCGCCTCGTCTACCCTCCGGCGCCGCCGCAGCCGGTGACCGATAGTTACTTCGGCAAGCCGGTCGTCGATCCGTATCGCTGGCTCGAGGACCCCAACTCGCCGCAGACGCGCGCGTGGGCAACGGCCCAGTCGAACCTCGCCGAGCGCTTCATTCAAGGCCGGCCCGGCTATGCCGCGCTGCGCGCGCGCGTCGAGACGCTGGCGAAAGGCGCGCCGTCGCGCTACGGGCTGCAGATCGCGCGGGGCCATTGGGTATACCTGCGCCGCACGCCGCCCGCTCCGCAGGCGGTGCTCGTCGCGCGCGACGGTGCGGATGCGCCCGAGCGCGTGCTGTTCGACCCCGCCGCGTCGGCGACGGGCGCGCCGCCCGCCATCGAATCGGTGTATCTGTCGCCCGACGGCGCGCGCGTCGCGTTCACCACGCAAGAAGGCGGCAGCGAGAAGGAGACGCTGCACGTCGTCGACGTCGCTTCGCGCGTCATGCTTTCCGACACTCTGCCGAACGTCGGGGGCGGGACGACGCCGACGGCGCTCGCATGGGACGGCGACGGCAAAGGCTTCACGCACACGGCGCTGCCGCGCAATCCGGACGGCAGTTTCGCGCGCAACGGGATCGTGGTCGTGCACCACGTGCTCGGTACGGACCCGGCGAACGATGCCTACGTGTTCGGCCGCGGGCTGGCGCCGAAGGCGGAGTACCATCTGCTCGCATCGCGCGACGGAAGCGCGCTCGCCGCCGTGGTCGCCGACGGCGACGGCGTCGCCGCGTCCGTGTACGTGCGGCGCGGCAGCGGCGACTTCGTGCAAGTCGCGACGCCGGCCGCGGGGATCGGCAGCAGCTCGGCGGCGGGCGCCGCGTTCGTCGGCAACGTGCTCGCGGTCGTTGCGAAGGGCCGCGCGCCGCGCGGCGCGGTGATCGGGATCGGTCCCGGCCAAACCGCCGAAACCGGCACGACGCTCGTCGCGGCGAGCGACGCGGTGGTCGACGACGTCGTGGCGATCCCCGGCGGATTCGCGACGCTCGACGTGGCCGGCGGCGACTCCGCGCTGCGCACGTTCGCCGCCGACGGTACGCCGCGCGGTGCCGTGCCGCTTCCCGACGTGTCGACGATCGACGACCTCGCCGCGGATCCCGCGGGCGGCGACGTGATCGTGGGGTATCAGAACTACACGACGCCGTCGCGCTGGTATCGGTACGACGCGGCGCACAACGCGCTGGTCCCAACGGCGATCGGACAGACGGCGCCCGGCGATTTCTCGCTCGTGCGCGTGCAGCGCGTGCTCGTTCCGTCGCTCGACGGCAAGGTGCGCATCCCGCTGGAGATCGTGAGCGGCCCGGGCGCGCGCGGTGCGCGCACCCCGACGATCTTGGGCGCGTACGGTGCGTACGGAACCGTCACGCGCCCGCGCTTTTCGGCGACGAGCCTCGCGTGGCTGGAACGCGGCGGCGCGCTCGCGTCGGCGATGATCCGCGGCGGCGGTGAGTACGGTGAAGACTGGCACCAAGCCGCGCATCTGGCGACCAAGACGCTGAGCGCTGACGATCTCGCGGCGTGCGCGAAATGGCTCGCCGCGAACGGGTACGGCGACGCCGGCCACCTCGGGATCGCGGGCGGCAGCGCCGGCGGCTTTCTGATGGGGCTCGCGCTGACGCGTGATCCCGAGCTGTATCGTGCTGTCGTCAGCAGCGTCGGAATCTACGATCTGCTGCGGGTCGAGCTGACGCCCAACGGCGCGTTCAACACGCCCGAATTCGGGACGGTCACCGACCCCGCGCAATTTCCCTGGATGCTCGCGCAGTCGCCGTACCACAACGTACGCAAGGGTGTCGCGTACCCCGCGGTGCTGATGACGACGGGCGAGAACGATCCGCGCGTCGATCCGTACAACTCGCGCAAGATGATCGCCGTGCTGCAGGCGGACTCGTCGTCGCCGCACCCCATCCTGCTGCTGCAGAAGAGCGGACAGGGCCACGGCATCGGCAACTCGTTCCAGCAAACGGTGGACGCGCGGGCAGAGTCGTTCGCATTCTTCTGGAGCCAGCTCTCGATGTAGCCGTGCGTTCGCGGATTTGACCTCGAGAGGTTGTTCGCGCGATCAGCGGGTATGGACCAGCATGGAGAACGACCGGCCGACGGATGACACTGAGCTCGACGAAGGTGTGGGGCCCCTCGAGGAGGTCGAGGATGAAATCGAATCCGCCATCGAACACCCCGGCCGTTCCGGATCGAGCGGACGTTGATTGCGGGATCGGTCGCTCGAAGTGACCGCAAGCCGGTGGCTCGGCCCATTGCTCGACGATCCTGCGTTCGGCGCGCTGTTTTGGGATAGGCGGGAACTCCTTAAGCATCTTTCCGCAATGCCGCTCGACGAAAAAGAAGTCGGCGCACTGTTCGACCTCATCGGAAAACGGGATAACATTCGCATCATCGACGGGTCGACGCGCGTTGTTCTCGAGGGAGCGGGGTTCTTACTGGGAACCCAGATCATCGCGTCGTTACGAGCTGGGCATAGCGTGATCATCAACAACGCGGAAACGCTCTCTCACGTAATCCGAGACCTTCGGTGCGAGATCGAGTGGGCTACGCGGCATCCGGTCGAAGATTGTACGATGTTCGTTACACCTGCAGAACGTGCGCCGCTGAGGCCACACGTCGACGCCGAGCATATCATTACCGTTCAGATCTCCGGTGCGAAACAGTGGACGCTCGCGAAGCGGATGCCCGTGCGAAGTACCGCGCAGGTGCGTCTTGCGCAAGAAGATCGTCGCACGGTAACGGTCTCCGCTGGTGACATCTTTTATCTCCCACCCGGGGTTCCGCACGTCGTGCGGACGTTGTCGACGCCGTCCATATCGCTCGCATTCGGGATCGAACGCATTTCGGCGGAAACCGTACTTCAAAACGCGCTGGATACGCATATAGCGGCGCAAATTCCAGAAGACTTCGGGTTCGATTGGTTCGACCGCGGCCACGATATGCGCGCCTTGGTTGCAGAAGCGTTCTCAGGCGCGGCGCTGGACGCCGCGCTATCGATCGCGCGCGGAAGCGCGGTCCGCCGCATGGCGAACGGATCGTCGGTTGCGGGCCCCTGGAGTCAACGGGTCGGACAGGACGGGTGGCTCGAGCGAACGTCGGTGCCGATGCACGTGTACGTAGAGAGCGACGACGCGATCGTCAGCATCGCGGGGTGCCCGCTAAAGCGCTACCCGCTATCGTCCACGGCGACGATTCAATGGATCGCCAGGCGCGACGAGCCGTTCCGAATTCAGGACCTCTCGGCGATTGAAGGCGATCCAGGCGCGTTCGCCATCATCGAATACTTCGTCGATTGCGGAGCATTGCGCCCGATTGTCCCGTGATCTGACCGCTGCGTCGAGGGAGATCGCGTACCAGTTCATCGTGGAGTCCCGCTAGGACGTAGGACGGAGCCCGGCCCGCTCGCGTCGAACGTACGTTTCCGTGCGCATCGATGATGGGGTGAAGCGGGAAGTCCTCGCGCGCGCCGACATCGGCGAGGTTATCGGCGCGTACGTCAGCCTGCGCAAACGCGGGAACGACTTGGTGGGGCTGTGCCCGTTCCACGGCGAGAAGTCGCCGTCGTTCCACGTCCATCCCGACCGTGGCTTTTTCAAGTGCTTCGGCTGCGGCGCGGGCGGCGACGTGTTCTCGTTCGTGCAGAAGCAGGAGAACCTCGCATTCCCCGACGCGCTGCGCATGCTCGCCAAACGCTACGGCGTGGAGGTGGAGAACGAGGACCCGCGCGCGGCGCGCGCGCGCAGCGAGAAGGAAGCGATCTACCACGCGAACGACGTCGCGCGCGCGTTCTTCCACCGCATGCTGCTCGACCCGCGCGAAGGCGCCGACGCGCGTGCGTACTGCGCGAACCGCGGTATCACCGACGCGACGATCGAGGCGTTCGCGCTCGGCTATGCATCGTCGAGCTGGGACGCGCTCGTCGGCGAGCTACGCCGCAACGACGTGCCCGCCGAGATCGCGGTGAAGGCGGGCTTGATCAAGTCGAACGAACGCGGCGGCTTTCGCGACTTCTACCGCGAGCGGCTGATGATCCCGACGTTCGCGACGACGGGCGAGACGATCGCGTTCGGCGGCCGCGCGCTCACCGGCCAAGAGCCGAAGTACATGAACACGTCGACGACGCCGGTGTACACCAAAGGGCGCTACCTGTACGCGCTCAACGTTGCGCGGCGCGCGGCGGCGAAGGAAGACAGCGCGGTCGTCGTCGAGGGCTACCTGGACTGCATCGCACTGCACCAGGCCGGCTTCGCGAACGCGGTCGCGGTGCTCGGGACCGCGTTCACCCCGGAGCAGGCGCGCGAGCTGCGCAAGGTCGCGTCGCGCGCGATCTTGTGTTTCGACGCCGACACCGCCGGCGTCGAGGCGGCGCTCAAGTCGATCGACACGCTGACGGCCGAGGGCGTGGGGGCGGCCGCGCTGCGCATCCCCGACGGCAAAGATCCCGACGAGTTCATCCGGCGCAACGGCGCCGACGCGTTCCGCGCGCTCCTCGCGAAGCCGATCGCCGCGACGCAGATCAAGATCGACGCGGAGATCGACCGGCGCGGCGGCACGCTCGAGGGCGCGTCGCTCGCGCGCTGGGCGGAGG
>JALZBE010000119.1 GCA_030947665.1 Vulcanimicrobiota bacterium
GCGCCGGGCTCGGCGAGGCTTGCGCGACGACCGCCGGCGAGGCGTCGTTCGCGGTCGCCGTGGTCGCCGTGGTGTCCGCGGCGGGCAAGGTCTGCGCGCCGGCGACGTTGATCGCGCCGGCGAACAGCACGACGGCCGCGCACAGCGCGGTCATGATGCGGCCCAGCGGGCGCGAGGGATGCGATGCATCCATTGAAGAGTGCCTCCACGGGTGGAAAGCCTCGCGACAGAACAATCTCTGCGCAAAGCGGTAAGTCGGAACCGGGATGCATCGGGAGGACGGCGATCTTGAACGGCCCGCCACTCGTCCGCATACGGTTAGCCAACGCTGGATACAAGTATCCAGGAATGAAACGGGCGTTTGTCGGTTTCCGTTCCCCATCCTTTAATGATCCGGGTACTAACGCAATCATGACACGTTGGCGAGAGGCGGGCGGGCCGAGGGCCCGATTTTGGTCGGGGCTGGCGCGGCTGCCGTCGCCGGGCCCCGCCTGAGCCGCCGCGCATGGGCGGCACTCGCGGCCGTCGTCATCATCGCGCTCGCGTTCTGGGCCGCGCTCAGCCACCGCGTCTACAGCCGCACGCTGCCGGTGGGACTGCTGGAGCACCTGTTCGGCGAGGACGACCGCGAGTGGCGGTCGGCGCTGGTCGTGCTGCGCAAGTTCTACAGCGTCGTCGCGTTCACGCTGATCGGCTTTGTCGTCCACAAGGCGCTGCCGCCGGCGCGCCGCCCGGCGCTGCGCGCGGCGGTCATCGTCGCGGCGCTGTCCGCGCTGATCGAGATCGCGCAAAAGCTGCGCCACGCCCACGAGGGGATCGTGTCGAACGCGTTCGACGTGTTGTGCGGCGCGTTCGGCGGCTGGCTCGCCGTCACGATCGCGCGCGCGCTCACCCGCAGGTGACCCACGTCAGCCGCAGCTGACGGCGTCAAGCGACGGGCGTGAGCAGCGGCTTCCCGTCGGCGAACGCGAGCAAGTTCTCCGCCGCGAGCATCGCCATGCGGGTGCGCGTCTCGACGGTCGCGCTGCCGACGTGCGGGGTGATCACGACGTCTTCGCGCGCGTAGAGCCGATGCTCAGGCGGGAGCGGCTCGGGATCGGTCACGTCGAGCACTGCGCCGGCGATCTTCTTCTGCTCCAGCGCGCGCAGCAGCGCCGAGGTATCGCAGATCGGGCCGCGCGCGGCGTTCACGAACGTCGCGGTCGGCTTCATGCGCGCGAACGCGGCGTCGCCGAACATGCCGCGCGTCTGCGGCGTTAGCGGCAGCAGCGCGACGACGCAGTCGGCCTCAGCGAGCAGCGCGTCGAACGTGCGGTACGAACCGCCCGTGTGCGCGTCGTCGGCGCGCGGCGTGCGTGTGTGGTAGACGACGCGCATCTTGCTGGCCTGCGCGCGCCGCGCGAGCGCGACGCCGATCGCGCCGAAGCCCACGACGCCGAGCGTCGCGCCTTCAAGATCGCGGCTGTACGGCGGGTCGCCGTGGGCGAGCCAGCGCCCATCACGCGCCCACGCGATCGCCGGACCGAGTTGGCGGACCGCCATGATGACGAGCCCGTACGCGAGATCCGCAACGGCCTCGACGAGCGAGCCGCGCGAGTTCGTCAGCACGATTCCGCGCTCGCGTAAGCGCGGCACGTCGACGTTGTCGTAGCCGACCGATTGCATCGCGACGATGCGCAGCGCGGGCGCTTCGCCGAGAAACGCCGCGTCGATCGGGACGTTGGAGCTGCTCAGCACGCCGGTGGCATCGGCGAGCGCCGCGCCCCATTCCGCGCGCGGCAGGCCGGAGACGTCCGTCACGGCGGCACGCTCGCGCAAGCGTTCCAGCACGATGTCGGGGACGCGCGTCAACACGACGGCTCTCATCTCAGACCGCGGCCGCGATCGCTTTGCCGACCTCTTCGGTGCCCGCGGTGCCCCCGATCTCGCGCGTGCGCGGACCGCCGGTCAGCACCGCTTCGATCGCGCGCAGCACGTCCGCCGCCGCTTCGCCGTGGCCGAGATGGTCCAGCATCATCGCGCCCGACCAGATCTGTCCGATCGGGTTCGCGACCCCTTTGCCCGCGATGTCGGGCGCGGAGCCGTGCACGGGCTCGAACAGCGATGGAAACTCGCGCTCCGGGTTGAGGTTCGCCGACGGCGCGATGCCGATCGTGCCGGTCACCGCCGGCCCCAGATCGGACAAGATGTCGCCGAACAGATTCGAACCGACGACGACGTCGAACCAGTCGGGGTGCTGCACGAAGTGCGCCGTGAGAATGTCGATGTGGTACTGGTCGGTCTTCACGTCCGCGAACTCCGATGAGATCGCTTTGACGCGCTCGTCCCAGTACGGCATCGTGATCGCGATCCCGTTGGATTTCGTCGCTGACGTGAGGTGCTTCTTCGGCCGGCTGCGCGCGAGCTCGAACGCGTAGCGCAGGATGCGGTCGACGCCGCGCCTGGTGAAGAAGCTCTCCTGCACGACGAACTCGTGCTCGGTGCCTTCGAACATCCGCCCGCCGACCGACGAGTACTCGCCTTCGGTGTTCTCGCGCACGATCCAGAAGTCGATGTCGCCGGCGTTGCGCCCCGCGAGCGGCGACGTGATCCCCGGCATCAAACGCACCGGGCGCAAGTTGACGTACTGCTGGAAGCCGCGGCGCATCGGGATCAGCAGACCCCACAGCGACACGTGGTCGGGGACGTTCGGGAACCCGACGGCGCCGAAGAAGATCGCGTCGTGGCCTTCGATCTGCGCGAGCCCGTTCTCGGGCATCATCGCGCCGGTCTGGGCGTAGCGCTCGCAGCTCCAGTCGAAGTGCTCCCACGCGAACGCGAAGCCGTGCTTGCGCGCGACCGCGTCCAGCACGCGCATCCCCTCCGGCACGGTTTCCTTGCCGATCCCGTCGCCCGGGATCGTCGCGATGCGATACGTCTTCATGCTACTGACCTGCGGCTTTGGGCAGAAAACCGAGTGAGATCCACGGAACGTAGGCGACGATCAGCAGCCCGATCAGCAGTGCGATCAGGTACGGGATCATCGGCCGGACGACGTTCTCCGGGTTGGCCTTGCCGATCGCGCTCGCCGAGAAGAACCCGATGCCTACCGGCGGCGAGAACAAACCGACGCCCATCGCGAGCACGACGACGATCGCGTAATGGACCTCGTTGATCCCCGCCGCCTTCGCGATCGGGAACAGCAGCGGCCCGAACAGCACCATTGCCGGGATGCCCTCGAGCACCGAGCCCAGGAAGATGAACATGACGATCGACAGCAGCATCAGCCCGGCCTTACCGCCCGGCGCATGGCCGAGGATGTCGGCGAGCTGCTGCGCGAAGCCCGACTGCGTGAGCGCCCAGCCCATCGCCGTCGCGGTCGCGATGATCAGCAGGATCGCGCCGGCAAGCGACACGGTCTCGATCAGCGTCGGAAAGAGCGTGCGCCATTTGAAACCGCGATAGATCAGCACCCCGACGAGCAGCGTATAGATGATGCCGACGACGCTGACTTCCGTCGCCGTCGCGATCCCCTTGACGACGAAATAGCGGATCACCAGCGGCAGAATCAGGCCGGGGAGCGCGACGAAGAACGCCCACCCGACCGTCCGCATCGGCGCGCGAACCGAGAGCGTCGCGTTCTCGCGCTTCGCGTCCCAGAGCGCGACGGCGATCAGCAGCAGCGAGATGACGAACGCCGGCAGCAAACCGGCTGTGAACATCGCCTGGATCGACACGCCGGTTACGGAGCCGATGATGATCAGCACGAGGCTCGGCGGGATCGTCTCGGCCATCGCGCCCGACGTCGCGAGCAGCGCGATCATCGATGTGCGCTTTTGGCCGCGACGCTCCATGTCGGGGAACAGCACCGGCGCGACCGCGGCCATGTCGGCGATCTTCGAGCCCGAGATCCCGGAGACGAGGTACATGGCACCCACGAGCACGATGCTCAATCCGCCGCGCAGATGGCCGACCAGGCTCGCCAGCGCGGCGACGAGCCGCTGTGCAATCCCCGCCGTCTCCATCAGCAATCCGAGGAAGATGAACAGCGGGACCGCGAGCAGGACGAGGTTGCTGATGCCCTCCTGCATGCGCCCGGAGACGGTGCTCAGCGGGACGGTCGTCACGATCGCGAGATAACTCAGCGTCCCAAGGCCGAACGAGAACGCGATCGGCACGCCGATCGCGATGCACGTGCCGGTCAGCACGACGAAGAACAGCACGAGGTTGACATTGCCGAGCCCGGCGAACGCGCCGCGCCCGAACCAGAATGCGGCACTGATCGCGACGGCGGCGATCATGACGCCGGCGACGACCTTGGGATCCTGCTCCGACAGCCGCAGCAGCGCCAAGATCAAGATCAGCGAGAGGCAGACGATGATCGCGAGGACTTCATCCGACCGCGGGATGTTGAGCGCGGGCGTGAGATCGATCTGCTCTTGCTTGAAGAACTTCCACGTCGCGGGGATCAGCTCGATGACGAAGATCGCCGTGACGACCGACGAGATCGCTTCGAGGATCGCGCGCGTGCGCGGCGGCGAACGCCGCACCAGCACGGACAGCGCGATGTGCTCGCCGCGGCGGTACGCCACGACGGCCCCGAGCATGGCGAGCCACAAGAATACGATCGTCGCAAGCTCGTCGCTCCACACCAGCGGGTTGCCCATGACGTAGCGCGTGAAGACGCCGGCCGAAAGGATGACGATCTCGACGACCACCAGCAGGGCCGCGAGCGGCTCGACCACGGCGCCGATCGCGCGGTCGATCGCGGCCGCCCACGGCCGCCGTAGCGGCGCGAGGCCGTGCAGCGCCGCGGTCTCGGCTGCGTGAACGGTTTCGGCTACGCTCATGCTCTATGCGAGCTTGTTGGCGTACTTCTCGAGCGCGGCCCAGGCCTTCGGGCCGAACTTGTCGCGCCAACGCTCGTAGTACTTCGCTTCCACCAGCTTCTGCTTGAAGCTGGCCTTGTCCACGTCGTTGAACTTCATGCCGCGCCGCGTCAGCTTGTCGCGCACCGACTTGTTCAAGTTGACGTTGTCGTTTCGCGCCGCGAGCGTCGCCTTGGCCATCTCGCGCGAAATGACGTCTTGGAGCTCCTTGCCGAGCTTGTTCCACGTGTCTTGGTTGAACAGCGTCCAGTAGCCGGACCAGATGTGATCGGAGATCGAGACATACTTCTGCACTTCGTAGAACTTCTGCTGGTCGATGAGCAGCAGCGGGTTCTCCTGCGCGTCGATGACGTGCGTCTGCAGCGAGGTGTACAGCTCGCTCAGCGCGATCGGCGACGGCGACGCGCCCAGCGACTTGAACGTGTCGACGCGGATCTCGCCGGGCGACACGCGGATCTTCAGCCCGGAAAGGTCGGCCACGTTGTGGATGGGTTTGGTGGACGTCGTGATCTCGCGAAACCCGTTCTCCCAGATCTTCTCCAGAACGACCATCCCGCCGCGGGTCTGAATGTCGTCGCGCACCACCTTGCCGAGATCGCCGTCCATCGCGCGAAAGACCGTCTCGCGGTTCGGGAACGCGTACGCGAGGTTCTCGATCGAAGCGAGCGGCGCGATCTGGTTGAGAAACGCGCCCGGAATCGCGAGCGACTCGATCGCGCCGGAGCGCAGCTGCGCGATCATCGCGGGATCGCTGCCGAGCTGGCTGGTCGGGAACGACTTGAGGTTCACGCGCCCGTTCGTCGCCTTCTTGATCCGCGCGAACGCTTCGACCGAGCGGACGTTGATCGGGTGCTCCGCCGGCAGATCGTGCCCATACTTCAGCTCGAAGTCCGCGGCCCGGGCGGGCGTGATGATGCCGATTGTCGCGAACGTCGCCGCGGTGCCGAGAACGAAGCCTTGGCGGGTCACGGGCATGGGGCACTCCTTCCGTCGCGCAGCGCGACTCGATCGATGTCTCGGGTGCTACGTCCTCGGGTTGCCGGTGTCCCGGTCGCGCGGCCGGCCGAGCGCTTCTTCCAGCTCGCGCATGTCCGCGGCCGACAAACCGAGTTCCCGAGCGAGCACCTCCTCCGTGTCGGCGCCGACCGCGGAAGGGCCGGGCCGCAGCGGCGGCGCGCCCGCGCGCTCGAAGCGCGGGAAGGCGTTGTTGATTACCACCTCGCCGAGCTCGGAGTCGCGCAGGGTCGCGAGCGACCCGCGGGCCGCGACCTGCGGGTTTTCAAATACTGAAGCGATCGACTCCAGCGGCCCGACGGCGCAGCCCGCGCCGGTGAGCACCGCGATGACGTCGTCGCGCGGGCGCGTCGCGCAGAATGCGTCGATGAGCTCGTCGAGCACAGCGCCGTTCGCGACGCGGTCGGCATTGGTTCGGAAGCGCGGATCGGCGACGAGCGCGTGGCCGCCGATCGTGCGCAGGACGCGCTCGGCCACTTCTTGCGTGCTGCCCGACAGCGCGACGTACGCGCCGTCGCCGCAGCGGTACGCGCCGCGCGGCGCGGTGTCTTCGAGCCGGTTGCCGAGGCGCTGGTGCTCCGTGCCGTTGGCGGCGAACTCCGTGAGCTGCGACTCGACCAGCTTCATCACGGCCTCGTAGATCGCGAAATCGATCACCTCGCCGTCGCCGGTGCTCAGGCGGCGCGCGTACGCCGCGCACACCGCGGCCGCACCGGCTTGCCCGGCCATCACGTCGGCGAGCGGGAACGACGGCAGCAGCGGCGGGCGGTCGTCGTAGCCCGACACCGCCGCGATCCCGGTCATCGCTTCGGCGAGCGTGCCGAAGCCCGCCCGGTCGCGATACGGTCCGTGCTGGCCGAACGCGGTCATGCGCAAGATCACCAGATGCGGCGCCGCCGCGAGCAGCCGCTCGGGACCGAGGTTCCAGCGCTCGAGCGTGCCCGGTCGAAAATTCTCGATGAAGATGTCGAACGACGGAAGCCAGCGCAGCAGCAGCGCCTGCGCTTGCGCGCCGTGCAGGTCGAACGCGACGCTCTTCTTGTTCCGCGCGAGCGCCTTCCAATACAGCCCCACGCCGTTTTTCTGCGCGCCGTAGCGCCGGACGTGATCGCCCGAACCGGGGCGTTCGAGCTTCACGAC
>JALZBE010000563.1 GCA_030947665.1 Vulcanimicrobiota bacterium
CCTCTTCGGGGAGCACCACCTCGTTCAGGCCGAACGTCCACCGCCGCGCGCCGTCGAACCAGCTGCCGCCGCACACGCCGGCGATGCAGCGCCGCAGCACGTGGGTCGTCCCCGCCACATCGAACGACGTTTCGATCGAGCGCCCTTCGATCGTGCGCTTTCCCTCGGCGTGAAAATGGAGTTCGGCCGGATGACCGGTGGCTGCGGCGATCGTCGCGAGCGCATCCGGCGGCGGGGCCGCCCCGACCATTCCGAGCAGCGCGGCAAGCGCCAACGGCCGGGCCGCGAATCGCATGCGGGTGGAACTGCACCCTCTCGACGGCTACCTCCTCGACGGACGCCCCGGCAAGGCCGAGGCGATCGCGGCGGCGCTGCGCGACCGCTCGCCCGAACCGCGCGCCCAGCCGTTCTACCGCGCGCTGGAGACGGTCGGCGTGCGCGCCGCCGACGAGGCGCTGCTCGCTCTGCGCCTGGTACTGGGCGGCAAGCTCGCGGGCGACGACACCATCGTCGAGGCACGCGCGGCACGCGCACGGGTGAAGGCCGGCGAAGCAGGGGCTCGGGACGCATACTTTACGGCGGTGGGAGTTATCGTGTGACGATCCGCGGAACGAAGGCAGGACGGCCATGCGTTACCACAGAGTGATGTCCCGACTCGTCGTCGTTACCGTCCTGGGTCTTTTGCTCGTCCCCGCCACCGCATTCGCCGCGCCCGCGGCGACGCCGTCGGCCTCGCCGACCGCGGCCGCGCAGAGCAGCGCGCAAGACGGCGGCGTGATCGAGGGCAAGGTGACGAACGTCGACTACTCGCGCGGCATCGTGACGGTCGACTCCACGCGGCAAGGCAAGGTCGACGTCGCGACGATGCCGACCACGAGCGTCCAGTCCGACGATCCCGGTTATCACACGCTGACCGACGTCTCGAAGGGCTCGAAGGTGCAGATCTTCATCTCGAAGACCGCCGGCAAGCTCGTCGCGCAGATCATCCGGCTCATCAAGCATTGACCGTTCCCGCTGATCTCGCCGCGCTCGCGCGCGGCGTGATCGGAATCGGGTTCACGGGCGCCACCGCTCCGGCCGCGCCGCTGGACGCGCTGCGCACATTCTCTCCGGGCGCGCTCATCCTGTTCGCCCGCAACGCCGGCACGAACGACGAGCTGCGCGCGCTCGTCGCCGCACTGCGCGACATCGCGACGCCGTCACCGCTGATCGCCGTCGATCAGGAAGGCGGTCGCGTCGAGCGCATACGCGATGCGGTTGCTGCGCTACCGTCCGCCATGGCCGTCGGCGCAACCGGCGACGTCGCGCTCGCGGAACGGCTCGGCACGCTGCTGGGTCGCGATCTCGCGGCACTGGGCATCGACGTCGACCTCGCACCGGTCGCCGATCTTTCGCTGCAACCGCGCAGCACCGTCGTCGCAACACGCTCGTACGGCGACGACCCCGAACGCGTCGGACAGTTCGCGATCGCGTTCGCGCGCGGCCTGGAGCGCGCCGGCGTCGCCGCAGCGTTGAAACATTTCCCCGGCCACGGATCGACCTCCGAAGACTCGCATGTCGCGCTGCCGCGCGTCACTTCCGACGCCGCGACGCTGCGCGCGCGCGACCTCGTCCCGTTCGCCCGCGCGCTCGCCGCGAATGCCGCGTCCATCGTGCTCACCGCGCACGTGATCGTGGACGCGTTCGACACCGAGCGCCCCGCGACGCTCTCGCCTGCGGTGCTGACGGGCCTGCTCCGGCACGAGCTCGGCTACGACGGCGTGATCGCGACCGACTGCCTGGAGATGGACGCGATCGCAAAGGGCGTCGGCACCGTGCGCGGCGCGGTGGAAGCGCTCGCCGCCGGCGCAGACTTGCTGCTCATCAGCCATCACCTCGATCTCGCGCACGCCGCCGCCGACGCGATCGCCGCGGCGGTGCACGCGGGCGAGATCCCATTCGCGCGCCTTCTGCAAGCGCACGCGCGCGTGCGCGGCTTACGCGACCGCCTCGCGCGCCGCATCCCGCTCGCTGACGCGGACGCCGTCGACGAAAACGCCCCGCAAGAAGCCGCACGCCGCGCGCCGACCGTCGTGCGCGGCGGACCGCGCCTGCGCGCTGGCAAGCCCGTCACGGTGATCTCCTTCGAAGGCGCGGTCGTCGACAACGCCGCGGTCTCCGGGCGGAAGACGTCGGTGGAAACGCCGTCGCTCAGCTCGGCCCTGCGCCAACGCGGCTGGAAGAGCGAGATCATGCGCGCGGCGATCGACCCCGCCGCCGCCGACATCGACTTGCTGCTCGAACACGTCGCGGCGCTCGGCGACCGCGAGTTCGTGCTGGTCACACGCGACGCGCACCTCCACCCCGCGCAGCACGACGCCGTAGCGCGCATCCTCGCGCAGGCGCCGGATTCCCTGATCGTGTCGGCGCGCGCGCCGTACGACGCACTGCTGTGGCCGGCCGCCTGCCGCATCGTCTGCATCTACGGCGACCAGACGATCTCGATCGACGGCTGCGCCGATGTCCTCGCCGGCCGTGCCGATGCGCGCGGCACGCTGCCCGTTCGCTTGACCGAGGACGCCGCTGTTCGCTGAGATCGACGCCGTTCTGCACGCCGCGCTCGGCACGCGCTTCAGC
>JALZBE010000564.1 GCA_030947665.1 Vulcanimicrobiota bacterium
CCGCAGAAGATCCTCACCGACAACGGCAATCTCTTCAAAGCGAACGGTGTGCGCACGTCACCGGCGGTGCGACGTCTGGCGCGCGAGCATCAGGTCAACCTCGCGAGCGTCAGCGGCACCGGCACGAATGGTCGCATCACCGCGAACGACATCATTGTGGCGGCGAAAGCCGGCCCGAGCGCGGGCGTTGCTGCGACGATTACAGCGGACAATCCGGAATATACTGCGCCTGCCGCTGCGGCGAGCACCGCCAAGCCGTCGTATGCCGGTGCGCAGTTGGGTGATCTCATCCCGCTCACGCAGGCGCGCAAGATCATCGCGCGGCGGATGGTCGAGTCGAAGCACACCGCGCCGCACGCGTGGACGATGACCGAAGTCGACGTGACCAACGTGTGGAAATGGCGCGCGCGCGAGAAGGACGCGTTCGAGAAAACGCACGGCGTGAAGCTGACCCTCCTTCCGTTCTTCGTGCGCGCGGCGGTCGAGTCGCTCGCCGCGTTCCCGCTGATGAACGCGTCGTTCACCGACGAGGGCATCCGCGTGCACCGCGACGTCAACATCGGGCTCGCGATCGCCGCCGGCGGTAACCTCGTCGTCCCAGTGATCCGCAACGCCGACCAGCTCTCGATCAAAGGCATCGCGCTCGCGGCCGGCGAGCTGATCGACAAAGCACGCCGCAACCGATTGGGCGCGGACGACCTCGCCGGCGGCACGTTCACCGTCAACAACACCGGCGCGAACGGCTCGATCCTGTCGGCGCCGATCCTGGTGCCTGGGCAAACGGGGATCGTCACCACCGAAGCCGTCGTGAAGCGCCCCGTCGTGCGCGACGACGACTCGATCGCGATCCGCTCGATGATGAACGTCTGCATGTCACTGGACCACCGGGTGGTCGACGGAGCCGTCGCAAGCGGTTTCTTGAGCGATCTCAAGAAGCGCCTCGAAGCGATGGGGCCGGCGGGCTCCCTCTGAAGACACTCGCGCGGCGGGGAGCGATGCTCCTCGCCGCGTTCGTCTTCAGCGCGGCCCCCGTTCTCGCGGCGATCGACGACGAGCCGGGCGGATTGATCCCGTCGAGCGCGTCGCTCGCGCGCGTCCGCGCGCTGTACGAGCGCTCGCGCCACGAGCACACGCGCAACGTCACGATCGAGGAAGACTGGCGGCTGTTCCAAGACGGCACGGTCGGCTCGTACAAGGTGAACCGGCTCGGCAAGGACGTGCGCGAGACGACGGCGTTGGGCCCGCTCTCGTACGAGCGCGGCGTGTACCGCGGCGTGCGCTGGGAGCAGAACCGCAACGGGATCACGTTCACGTACGCGGGCGTCCACGATCAGCGCGACGCGGTGAGCGACCGCGCGCTTCGCGACGCGGGCGACGACCGCAACGTGCACGTGATCGGCGACTCGCTTGCGCTCAATGCGTACGTTGTCGAAGTCAACCCGGCGGCGGGACGGCACCAATGGCTTTACATCGACAAGCGCACCGGCTACATCGCGCGCCGTGAGTACGTCGAGCGCCGCCGCCGCTACACGAGCACCTACGACGACTACCGCCTCATCGAAGGTGTCCCCGAGCCGTCGCGCGTCCGCACGACCGATTCGCTGGGCAACGAGCGCGAACAGACCCTGGTGAGCCGCGTGCTGGACACGACGCCGGACGTCAAAGACGTGGACATGCCGCCGACGCGCCACATCGTCGAGTTTCCCGCGCGCGAAACGACCGTGCGCCTCCCCGTGCGGTTCGTCAACGGGCTCGCCGTCGTGCGCGTGATCGTCGGCCGCGGCGCGTACGACTTCTTGCTGGACTCCGGCGCGGCCGGCATCGTGATCGACCCCTTCGTCGTCGAACAGCAGAGCCTGGAAACGTACGGCCGGCGCGTCGGCGCGACCATGGGGACGTTCCCCGAGACGACGACGATCGTGCCGCAGATGACGATCGGCGGCCTCCGGATGCGCAACACCGTCACGCGCGTCGTCCAAGTACCGTTCCACATCGACAACCACACGCGGCTTGCGGGCCTGCTCGGCTTCGACTTCTTCGCCGATACGGTGGTGCACCTCGACTTGCACAGGAACTTCGCCGAGGCGTCGTCGCCGGACCGGTTCCACGCGCCGGCGGATACGAGCAGCGTGGGGCTCGGTCTCGACGACAAGACCCCGGCCGTGCACGTGCGCGCCGGTAACGCGAACGGCCGCGTCGTGCTGGACACCGGCGCGAACCGCACCGTGTTCGAGACCGTCTTCGCGGAGCGCGGCGACTTCACGCCCGACCGCG
Organism: Vulcanimicrobiota bacterium; assembly: GCA_030947665.1. Lineage (GTDB taxonomy): Bacteria > Vulcanimicrobiota > Vulcanimicrobiia > Vulcanimicrobiales > Vulcanimicrobiaceae > Vulcanimicrobium. Next base: position 2,275 of record JALZBE010000564.1, read on the forward strand.
TGGCGAGCACGCTGCACGTTCGCGGCATGGGAGGTTTCGCGAACGCGGAGACCACCCGCGTCCCCGCGTTCGAACTCGGCGGCATCTGGACGCGCGACGCGACCGCCGACGTGTCCAATGTCGACCTCGGCACCGAAGACGTCGACGGCATCGTCGGCACGGATTTATTGCGCTCGTACGAGCTGTGGTTCGACTACCGCGGCGGAACGGTTCACCTGCGCCGCGCCAAGCGCTGATGCGTTTGCGGCGTTAGCGCTGCAAGCTCGAGCTAGCGCCGGCGCTCGCGCCGTTCGCTCACGCCGCGCAGCACCGACGCGACGAACGCGCTCTTGCCTTC
>JALZBE010000120.1 GCA_030947665.1 Vulcanimicrobiota bacterium
GTCGAGCTGGTGCCCGTCGAGTCGCCGCTCGCGCTGCATCCGCTCGCGCTGCGCACGGCGCGCCCGCAGCTCGTGCACCTGCCCTATCTCGAGGCGGCGCCGCTGGTGCCACGCCCGTACGTGCGATGGTGCACGACCTGCTCCACCTGCGGTTCCCGCACGCGTACTCGCGCGCGGCGGCGGTGTACTGGCGGCTCGTCGCGATCCCACTCTACCGCGGCGCCGCGCGGCTGCTGGTGAGCGATGCGCGCGTCGCGGACGACTGCGTCGCGCTGCTGCGCGTGCCGTCCGACCGCATCCGCGTCGTACCGCTGGGCTACGATGAGGCACAGGCCGCCGCAGCGCCGTGGGAAGCACCGCGGCCCTACGCGTTCTACGCCGGCAATCACGCGCCGCACAAAGACCTCGGCACGCTGTACGCCGCATGGGCCGCGCTGCCCGAGGACGTCGCCCTCGATCTCGTGCTCACGGGACGAGACGAGCCCGCGATCCGTTCACGCTACGTGCGGAAGAATGGCGCGATCGCGTTTTTGGGCGAGCTCGACGACGCGACGCTGGCGCGGCGCTATCGCGGCGCGCTCGCCTACGTCCAGCCGTCGCTGGCCGAAGGCTTCGGCATCCCGGCCTTGGAGGCGGCCGCGGCCGGCACGCCCGTCCTCGCGACGACGACGTCGGTTCCGGGGATCGTCGCGCCGTACGCGCAGACGTTCGCGCCGGGCGATGCAGGCGCGCTCGCCGCGGTGCTCGCACAGGTCGCACGCGATCCCCGGCCGGCGCGCGAACGGGCCGCCGAGGGCGCCGTCATGTTGCGGGCGTATACGTGGGATCGGTTCGCGGCCTCGACGGCCGCCGTCTATCGCGAGGTGGTATGCCCCTGACCCGCTCCCTAGTCGCCGCGCTGCTCGCAGTGTGCGTCGCGGCGTGGGCTGCGCCCGCATCCGCCGCGCCGCCGCCCCGCAAGGAAGACGTCACGATCCGCGCGATCGCGATCATCGTCAACGGCGAGGAGCTCGCACGCGACCCCGCGCCGCGGCGCTTCGGCGGCCGCGTGCTCGTCCCCGTCGTGCGGATCTACAGCGCGCTGGGCATCAACGTCGCGCGCGACGGCGCGAGGCTCGTCGCGTCGGCGCCCTCGAAGCGCATCACCATCACCGTCGGCTCGAGCCGGGCGACGGTCGACACGCACACGATCATGATGGACTCGCCGGCGACCGAGATCGACGGCGCCACGTACGTGCCGCTGCGTTTCGTCGCGGACTCGCTGGGAGCGCAGGTCACCTACGACCCGAAGGCCGAGCGCGTCGAGGTGATCTCGTCGGTCGTCGGGCGCGCGCCGGGGCTCGAGCAGCACACGCCCGGCGGCTCGACGCAGATCGTCGGCACCGTCAGCGCCGTCGACCTGAACTCGGCACCCGAATCGGTCACCGTGACGCGCGGGCCGGGCGCGCGCACGATCGCCATCACGTCCGACGCCCGGATCGTCGTGCAGGACGTCGTGACGCGCACCAGCACGCCGGCCTCGCTGAAGGACGTGCACGTGGGTGATGCGGTCAGCGTGATCTTGCGCCGCGACGGCAGCGTCGACGAAGTCGTCGCGCGCTACGCGTCGCGCGCGGGGACGATCGCCGCCGTGTCGCCGAGCGCGTTCGTGCTGCAGAACGGCTACGTCGTCACCCCCGACAAGAGCACCGACATCACGCTCAACGGTCAGCCCGCCGCGCTCGGCGATCTGAAGGTCGGCGACAACGCGACGGTACGGCTGAACCCGGACACGGGCGAGAAGCGGCAGATCATCATCGCGCGCGCGTCGCCGACGACGCCCGGTCCCGCGGGCGCCGCGCAGATCACCGACGTCTCGATCAGCGCCAAAGGCGCGCTGCGCGCCGGCGACGCGTTCGTCGTGACGCTGCACGGCACGTCAGGCGGCCGGGCGGCCTTCGACATCGGCTCGTACCTGACGGGGATCGCGCTGCCCGAGACGCAGCCCGGCACGTACACGACGCGCTACACCGTGCCGCCCGGGGTCAACTTCAGCCGCACGATCGTATACGGTCACCTCAACGTCGGCGCGACCGAAGCGCCGCGCGCCGAGGCCACGCAACTCGTCGCCGTCACGACGACGCCGCCGCAGATCGTCGACATCGCGCCGCCTAACGGCCAAGTCGTCAACAACAACAAGCCTTCGATCTACGCCACGTACCGCTCGCCGACCGACGTCGGCATCAATCCGTCGGCCGTACGAATCGAAGTCAACGGGCTCGACGTCACCGCGTCGGCGACCCGCACCGATCAGTTCATCACGTACAGCCCCGGCGCCGCGCTGCCCGATGGCCCCGTGACGGTGAAGGTGACGATCGCCGACAATGCCGGAAACCCGCAGTCGCGGACGTGGACGTTCACCGTCCGCACCCATTAGTGTGTAGGCGCAAAGTGCGCCTACACTCGCGTTCGGCCTTCGGCCGATCCGCCGTGCTGTGCACATTTGCAAGTGTCGTAGTCTCGCTGAGCGCGTGCGGCGGCGGTGCATCGAGCGGCGGCAATGCGCCGCCGCTGGTGATGGCGCGCGTGAAGGACGCCGTCGTGCTCGACCCGTCGCACGCCACCGACGGCCTGTCGCTCAACACGACCAACGAGGTGATGCAGGGCATCGTCACCTTCAAGCCGGGCTCGTTCGACGTTGTCGGGGACGCCGCGAAGTCGTGGACGCGCTCGGCCGACGGCAAGACATGGACCTTCGAGCTGTATCCGAACCTTGTCTTCGCCGACGGCACGGCGCTCGACGCGAAGGCCGTGAAATTCAACCTCGATCGCTGGCGGCTGACGACCAATCCCGCCCACGGCAACTTCGCATACACGTACTACGCGGACGATTTCGGCGGCTTCCCCGGGGTGATCACCGACGTGCAGGCGCCGACGGCGACGCGCGTGGTCGTCACGTTGGCAAAACCGTTCGGGCCGTTCTTGCGCGACATCGCGGAGCAGTCGTTCGGGCTGGGCTCGCCCACGGCGATCAACGCGGATCCCAAAGGGTTCGAAGTGAAGCCTGTCGGCAGCGGCCCGTACATGGTTGCGGAGTGGCAGCGCGACGATCACATCACGCTCGTTGCGAACCCGAAGTGGAACGGCCCCAAGCCCGGCTATCAAACCGTTATCATCCGCGACATCCCCGACCAGGCGACGAGCGTGCTGTCGATCCAGAAGGGCGACATCGACATGCTCACCGATCCGCGCCCCGACGACGCCGCGACGCTTGCGAAGCAGACGGGGATCACCGTCATCGAGCAGCCGTCGAACAACGTCAGCTACGTGGCGATGGATGTTGAGAAGAAGCCGTTCGGAGACGTGCGCGTGCGGCGCGCCGTCGCGTACGCGATCGATGCGGCGACGATGGCGAAGAGCTTGTACTCGTCCGGCGCGGTGGTGGCCGACAACTGGACGCCGCCGGGGATGCTCGGCGAGAACCCCGCCGTGAAAGCGTACGCGCACGATGTCGCCAAGGCCAAGGCGCTGCTGAAGGACGCGGGTTTCCCGAACGGCTTCGCGACCACGCTGAGCTACTCGACCGCGCCGCGCCCATATCTTCCCGAGCCGCAGCGCGTCGCGGAGACGTTGCAGGCCGAGCTCGCGGAGGCCGGCATCAAGGTGACGCTGCAGCCCTCGGAATGGGGCGTGTTCCTCGACAAGATCAAGCACGGCCAGCACGAGATGTGTCTCATCGGCTGGACGGGCGACAACGGCGATCCCGACAATTTCTTCTACCCGCTGCTGGATCAGGACTCGGCGCGTAAGGACGGCAACGCGCAGAACTACTCGTTCTGGCGCGACCCCGCGTTCCACAAGCTCATGCTAGCCGGCCAAGCGACGGTCGACGACGCGCAGCGCAAGAACATCTACATGCAGGCGAACGCGATGGTGCACGACCAGGCGCCCGCGATCTCGCTCGTGCACACCACCGTGCCGCTCGTGATGAAGTCGTCGATCAAAGGCTTCGTCCCGAGCCCGAACACCTCGTACCATTTCAACCTGGTCAAAGCACCCGCGGGGTCATGAACATGGCGACGCAACCCGACTGCATCTTCTGCCTGATCGTGAGCAAGGAAATCCCGGCGCACGAGGTGCTGCGCGACGAGCACGTCGTCGCGTTCCACGACCTCAACCCGCAGGCGCCGACGCACGTGCTCGTCGTGCCGACCGAACACGCCGCGCACCTGAGCGATTTCACCGCATCCGCGACGGATGAGCGCGCCGCGCGCATCCTCAACGCGGCGGCGGACATCGGCCGCCGATTCGGGCGCGACGGCTACCGCGTGGTGATCAACGAGGGCCCCGACGGCGGCCAGACCGTCGGCCACCTCCACGCCCACGTTCTGGCGGGCCGCCACATGAAGTGGCCGCCCGGCTGAGTGCGTGTTTGGGCTGCGCCCGAGCCACGCTCGCGTTCGGCCTTTCGGCCGATCCGCCCATACGCCGGAACTTTGACCCCTTGGCGATCCTGTGGTATCGTTCTTCGTCGGGCCCTACGAGGGTCACGATGCGGCTTTGGCCGCTGCGGAGGGAGGTGTTCCAGTAGATGGAGATTCGAGTCGCACCGGGCGAGACGATCGAGAGCGCGCTGCGCCGGTTCAAAAAGGCGACCCAGAAGGCCGGCGTCCTCGCGGAAGCCCGCAAGCACGAGCACTACGAGAAGCCCAGCGTCCGCCGTAAAAAGAAGAGCGCCGCCGCCCGCAAGCGCCGCAGCTAACCGCAAGGGCCCTCCCGGGGCCCTTCACATTTCACGATAGAACACACATGTTGTTGCGCGCCCCCTTGGGGAATGTAGCTGCGTCCCGATCGTGAGGGCGCGCTCTTCGTGGGGGCCCCGCTGCGGAGCAGCGGGGGGCGCGGAGCCTGGGGCGTAGCGCCTTGAAACCAAGCATCAAAGACACGATCACCGCCGACCTCAAAGACGCGATGCGCGCGCGGGATCAGCTTCGGCTGGACACGCTGCGCAGCGTCATCTCGGCGTTCAACTATCGCCGGATCGAAGCCGGATCGGATTTGTCCGACGCCGAGCAGCTCGTCGTCGTGCAAAAGCTCGTGAAACAGCGGTCCGACTCGATCGAGTCGTTCACGAGCGGCAACCGCCCCGAGCTGGCCGAGAAAGAGTCCCGCGAGCGCGAGATCTTGCTGCGCTATCTCCCGGCGCAGAAGTCGCCCGACGAGATTCGCGCGGTGGTACGGGCGGCGTTGGCCGGCCTCCCCGAGGGCGGCCGCAACCAAGGTGCCCTGATGAAGCTGGTGCTGCCGCAGCTCAAGGGGCTCGCCGACGGAAACGCCGTGCGCAAGATCGTCACCGAGGAGCTCGCGTCAACGTAACTACCGCAGCGCAGGCGAGGTAGTCCTCGCCGTGCTCCTGCGCCGCCTCGCCGCCCTGCTCTGCCTCCTCGCCGGAAGCCTCTCCGCGTGGGCGCAGTCGGCTGTTGCGGCACCCGAAGCCGGCGGCGTCCTGGTCGTCCCGATCCACGGCACGATCGACGAAGGCATGGCGCATCTCGTGGTCCGCGCTGTCGCGCAGGCCAAAGCGGAGCACGCTCGCGCAATCGTCCTGGACGTCGACACCTACGGCGGGCTCGTGATCGCCGGCACCGAGATCCGCGACGCGCTGCTGCACAGCGAGGTTCCCGTCGACGCGTTCGTCTCCCGCGCGACGTCGGCCGGCGCGCTCGTGACGCTGGCGGCGTCGCACATCGTCATGGCGCCGGGCTCCACGTTCGGCGACGCGCAGCCGATCCCGAAGACGGAGAAGACCGTCTCGTTCCTGCGCGCGGAGTTCGAGTCGACCGCGCAGGTTCGCCACCGCGACGCGCGCCTCGCCAAAGCCATGGTCGACGCCCGTATCGACGTGCCGGCGTACAAGCCGCCCAACGCGATCTTGAACCTCAGCGCCGATGCGGCGCGCGCGGCGGGCTTCTCCGAGGGCACCGTCCCGACGCTCGCGGCGGCGTTCGCGCATTTCGGGCTCGGCAACGTCCCGCGCACCGAGGCGTCGTACACGTTCGCCGAGCAGATCGCGCGGATCGCCACGAGCCCCGAGATCAGCGGCATCCTACTTACGCTCGGATTTCTCGGGCTGCTCATCGAGCTGCAGACGCTGCACGGCGTCGCAGGCGCGATCGGCGCCGGCTCGCTCGCGCTGTTCTTCGGAACTCACATCTACGCGGGCTTTTCGAATGGGCTGATCCTCGCGCTGGCGCTCGTCGGCGTGCTGCTGATCTTGTTCGAGCTACACGTGCTCCCGGGCCACGGGATCGCCATGACGCTCGGCGTGCTGATTCTCGCGGCATCCATCTTGCTCGCGTTCGGCGGGCTCGAGTTCATCGTCGGCGGCCTGCAAGCTCTCGCGATCGCGATCGTGCTCAGCGCCGTCACCTTCGCGCTGCTGCAGCGCGTGCTCCCCGAGAACGCGTTCGTGAAGCGGCTGACCTTCGCGGGAACGCAAGGTCCCGACTACGTCGCCAGCGCCGACCACCGCCATCTTCTGGGCGCCAGCGGCACCGCGCTGTCGTTTCTGCGCCCGGCCGGCGTGGCGACGGTCGACGGCGTCCGCGTCGACGTCCTCACGGAGGGGGAGTTCGTCCCCGCCGGAACACCCGTCCGGGTCACTCGCGTCGAAGGCGCGCGAATTTTCGTGCGCGCTCTGGCGGAGCCCGGAGGTTCAGGAGTCGCATGATCCCGTTCTTTTTCGTCATCATCACGATCGCGGTCCTCATCGCGATCGTCCTGTTCTTCTACTACTTCCCGCTGGGGTTGTGGATCCGGACCGTCGCGGCGGGCGTGCCCCTCTCGATCGGCTCGCTGATCCGGATGCGAATCATCGGCGTGCCGGCCGGACTGCTGGTCGCAAACCTCGTGCGCGCGCGCAAGGCCGGTCTGCCGTTGACGGTCGACCAATTGCAGTCGCACATTCTCGCCGGCGGCAACGTCGACAAGGTGACGCTCGCGATGATCGCCGCGCAGCGCGCGCAGATCC
>JALZBE010000565.1 GCA_030947665.1 Vulcanimicrobiota bacterium
TTGCCCGCGGTGAAGTCGTCGGTGACGCGGCGCGCCAGCGCCTGCGCGTTGTCGAACATGACGCCTTGCGCGAGCGGCCAGAACTGCAGCGTCTCACCGCGCTGGCGGCGCAGCGCGTTGCGGCTCTTGATCCCGACCGAGTACCACGCCAGGTTCGCGTTTTCGCGGCCGTGGATCTCCGCCGAGCGGATCAGATTCGCGTTGAACGAGCCCGCGAGGCCTTTGTCGGCGGTCATCAGGATCACGCCGCCAGGCGCGCCTTCTTGGCCGGGCTTCATGAACGGGTGGTCCACCGAGCCGACATTCGCGATGAGGTCGCGCAGCATCTCGCCGATCGCGTCCGCGTACGGGCGCGACTGCTTCTGCAGCGCGTCGGCACGGCGAATCTTCGCCGCGGCGACCTGCTTCATCGCCTTGGTGATCTGCTGCGTGTTCTTCAGCGACCGAATCCGGTCCCGAAGATCGCGAACTGACGGCATGCGGTGTGGCCTAGAATCCTTTGTTGAAGTCTTCGATCGCGGCGATCAACTGCTTCTCGGTGTCGTCCGAGAGCGCGTTGGTCGAGCGGATCGTGTCTGTTACCGCGGCGTGCTTCTCGTGCACGTACTCCACGAAGCGCGTGGTCCAGTCACCGACGCGGTCGGTCGGGATCGCGTCGAGGTAGCCGCGCGTCGCGGCGAAGATCACCGCGACCTCGTCTTCCATCGGCTGCGGGTCGAGCTGGCGCTGCACGAGCACCTGCGTCATCTTGTCGCCGCGGTTGAGCTGCTGCTGCGTCGCCTTGTCGAGATCGGATGCGAGCTTCGCGAACGCCGCGAGCTCGCGGTACTGCGCGAGGTCCAGCTTCAAGCGGCCGGCGACCGACTTCATCGCCTTGGTCTGCGCCGACGAACCGACGCGCGACACCGAGATGCCGACGTCGACGGCCGGCCGGATGCCCTGGAAGAACAACTCGTTCTTCAGGTAGATCTGGCCGTCGGTGATCGAGATGACGTTGGTGGGGATGTACGCCGACACGTCGCCGGCCTGCGTCTCGATGATCGGGAGCGCGGTGATCGAGCCGCCGCCCTTTTCATCCGACAGCTTGGCGGCGCGCTCCAACAGGCGCGAGTGCAAAAAGAAGATGTCGCCCGGATACGCCTCGCGTCCCGGCGGGCGGCGCAGCAGCAGCGACACTTCGCGATACGCCTGCGCGTGACGCGTGAGGTCGTCGTAGATTACCAGCACGTCTTTGCCCAGGTACATGAAGTACTCGGCCATCGCGCAGCCGGCGAACGGCGCGATCCACTTCAGCGACGCCGGTTCCGCGGACGACACCGCGACGATGGTGGTGTAGTCCATCGCACCGTGCTTCTCGAGCGTCTGCTGCAGCGATGCCACGGTCGAGTTCTTTTGCCCGATCGCGACGTAGATGCAGACGACGTCTTTGCCCTTTTGGTTGATGATCGCGTCGATCGCGATCGCCGTCTTGCCCGTGCCGCGGTCGCCGATGATCAGCTCGCGTTGGCCCTTGCCGATCGGGATCAGCGCGTCGATCGCGCGGAGGCCCGTCTGCAGCGGCTGCTTCACCGACTGGCGCTCGACGACGGTCGGCGCCGTGTTCTCGATCGTGCGGTATTCGGTAGACGCGATCGGGCCTTTGCCGTCGACCGGCTGCCCCAGCGCGTTCACGACGCGTCCCAGCACGGCTTCGCCGACGGGCACCGATGCGATGCGGCCCGTGCGGCGGACCTTGTCGCCTTCCTTGATGTCCGTGTCGGGGCCCATGATCGCGACGCCGACGCTGTCCTCTTCGAGGTTCAGCACGATCCCGTTGAGCCCGTTGGGGAACTCGACGAGCTCGGAAGCCTGCGCGTTGTCGAGGCCGTAGATGCGCGCGATGTTGTCGCCCACTTCGATGACGGTGCCGATCTCGGCTTCGTTGGTCCCCGTCGCGTAGCTGGCGATGCGCTGTTTGATGATTCCGGCGATTTCGTCGGCGTTGATCATGGGTGTTCCTTAGTTGGTGGACAGCAGGCGGGCGATGTCGTCGAGGCGGCCGGCGATGGTGCCGTCGGCGCGTTTGTCGCCCATCGTGATGCGAACGCCGCCGATCAAGCTGGGATCGACCGACTGCGTGACGTCGAATTTCGTGCGAAAGGCCGTCGCGAGCCGCGCGACGATCGCGTCGAGCTCGGGTTTGGCGAGCTCGCGCGCGCTGGTGACCTGGAGCGGCTGCGCGCCGCGCGCGGTGCGCTCGAGGATGTCGAACTGCTGCACGATCTCCTCGACCATGTTCTCGCGGCGCTTGCGGATCAGCAGCAGGATGGTGTGCAGCGCGATCGGATCGAGCCGGGAGAACGCTTGGGCGACGATCGTCTCCTTCTCTTTGCGGTCGACGACCGGCGAGCGGAAGAACTTGCGCACGTCCTCGTCGGCCGCCAGCGATGCGGTGAACGTGTGCAGATCGCGCTGAACGCCGCTGATCTGGCCGGCTTCCTGCGCCAGCTGGAACACGGCGGTCGCGTAGCGGCGGGCGAGGGTCTCGTTGGGCATCAGCCGTTCCCTCGGGCGAGGTCGTTGACGGTCGCGTCGACCAGCGCCTTGTTGGTGGCGTCGCTGACCCGAT
>JALZBE010000566.1 GCA_030947665.1 Vulcanimicrobiota bacterium
ACGGCGCGTAGCGCGCAGTCGGATCGTTCGCGCGCGCCGCGAGCAATAGCAGCACGGCGAGCAGCGCGAACGCCGCCCCGCTCATCAGCGCGAACGCGGGCCGCCGGCGCGCGTCCCATGCGACGAGCGCCGAAAGCGCGCCCGAATACAAGTTCAAGCAGTTCGCACTCAGCGTGCCAAGCAGCACCGTGAGCAATCCGATCGTCGCGAGCGGACCGCCGCCGAACAGCAACCGAATCGTGTCGGCCGGCGTCGCAGCCGCGATGCCGGGCGCACGCACCGCGGTCACCGCCGCCGCGCCGAGCAGCTCGAGCAGCGTCGACGGGATGAAGCCGCCCAGGGCCGCCCACCAGCTCACCGCGCGCGGCGCACTCGAGCCCGGCAGATACCGCGCATAGTCGGACGCGGCCGGCCCCCAGCCGATCGCGTACGAGAACGCGAGTGCCGCGGAAAAGATGATGCCGCCGATCTCACCGCCCGCCGCGGCCGGCGCATGCGGATCGAACGGCGCGCCGAGATGCGCGTGCGCGAGCGTGCCGGCGGCGATCGCGATGAAGCCGAGCGCGAGCAGCACGCCCGCATAGCGTTCGAACGCGTGGATCGCATTGTGCCCGTACACCGCGAGCGCGATCTGCGCCGCCAGCACGAGCGCGAGCGCGAGCGGATACGTCAGGTGCGCCAGCGCGGCGAGCGCCTGCGCGCCGAACACGCTGTCGATCGCGAACCAGCCCACGCCCGCCAGAAACGCGAGCACCGCGGGCCCGACGTTGCCGTCGCGCCCGAATGCGCGCCGCGACACGACCATCTGCGGCAGACCGAATCTCGGCCCCCCGCGCGACAGCAATCCAATTACCGCGTATGCGAGCGCGTTGCCCGCGACGATGCCGAGCGCCGCGCCCGCGAACGACGTACCGAAAAGCGCGGTCGTGAGGATGCCCACCGCGAACGTCGCCGTTTCGGCATTCGCCGCGAACCACAGCCGAAAGAGATCGCTCGGCCTGCCATGGCGCTCCTTCGCGCCGATCGCGTCGAGCCCGTGCGGCTCGACCGCGGCGACGCTAGCGCCGTAGGGCTGCAGCCGCGCTCCCGCTGATGTCGGCGCTGTGCGCGACGGCGACGCCGGCCGCGCGCAGCTCGTCGAGCGCGCGCTGCTCGTCGCCGGGCGCGACGTTCACCGCGGCCGACGCATCTTCGAGCACGACGACGTCGAAGCCGGCCGCCTTCGCGTCGAGCGCCGTCGCCTTTACGCAGTAATCGGTCGCGAGCCCGCACACGAACACCCTGCGCACGCCGTGCTCGCGCAGGTCGCGGTCGAGCGTCGTCGCCGCGAAACCGCTGTAGCCGTCGGTCTCGCGATCGGTCCCTTTGTCGATGACCGCGTCGACGTCGTCGAGCGACAGCCGCGCGTCGAACGCTGCGCCGTGCGTCCCGGCCACGCAGTGCACCGGCCACGGTCCGCCGTACTGCTCGTACGACGAGTGGTTCTCGGGATGCCAGTCGCGCGTCGCGTAGACGCGCGCGAAGCGTGGCGCAAGCACGTCGATCGGATCGAAGATGCGCTCGCCTTCGGCGACCGCGAGCGCGCCGCCGGGCAGAAAGTCGTGCTGAACGTCGACGACGACGAGCGCGTCGTCGGGCCGGATCTCGAACTGTGCACGCTGCGTCATGATGCCACTCCCATCGTCAGGCTGCCACGATGTTGAGCAGCTTGTCGGGGACGAAGATGCGCTTGCGCACCTGCTTGCCGTCGATCTGCGCGGTGACCGTCGGCTCGCGCATTGCCAGCGCGAACGCGTCGTCCTCCGCGATCCCCGGCGCGGCTTGCAGCCGCGCGCGAACTTTTCCGTTCACTTGGACCACCAGCGTGATCTCCGCTACCGCGAGCGCGGCCGGATCGGGCTCGATCCAGCGCTCCAGATGCACGCTGCGCTCGTAGCCGAGCCGCGACCACAGTTCGTCCGCGAGATGCGGCGCGAACGGGGCGAGCACGATCGGCAGCGCGTGCACGACATACAGCACCGCGGGATCGTCCGGCGCGGAGGGCTCCCGCAGCGCCGCGGTGAGCAGATTGATCAATTCGTCGAGCTTCGCCGTCGTCACGTTGTAGTGGAAGCGGTGCGTCTCCGTCTCGTTCTTGCCGGACTCCAGTGCCACGTGCAGAGCACGCACGAGCTCGCGCTGCGTGTCGCCGCGCAGCTCCGGCAGCCGGTCCAGCGGGACGGCGCGCGCGGATTGCGTCAGCGGCTCCGTCGCGCGCCAAATCCGCTGCACGAAGCGGACGCGCCCGATGATCCCTTCCTCGGTCCAGTCCAGCGTGTCTTCCGGCGGCGCCGCCTTGAGCAAGAACAGCCGCATCGCGTCGACGCCGTACTTGTCGACCGTCTCGTCGATGCCGACGACGTTGCCGCGCGACTTCGACATCTTCTCGCCGTGGTAGAGCAGCGTGCCTTGGTTGAACAGCCGCGTGAACGGCTCGTCGTCGCCGTGCACGTACCCCGCGTCGATCATGAACATGTAGAAGAAGCGCGCATAGAGCAGGTGCAGCACCGCGTGCTCCGCGCCGCCGATGTACTGGTCCACGGGCATCCACGCCGACGCGACCGCTTCG
>JALZBE010000567.1 GCA_030947665.1 Vulcanimicrobiota bacterium
GGCGTAGGCTGAGTTGAGCGAAAGCTTCGCCATCTCTTGATCGACGTCGACGTTGGAGCCGTCGACGCGCATCTGCTGGTCCTGCTGGACGGTGGTCGTGACCGCGAAGGGCTGCGCGCCCTGCGCGCCGCCGGCGGTGAAGTGCCGGTCGGACGTGATCGCCAGTCCAAGCTGCTCGGGATCTCCGGCGGACGGCTCGGTCGCGGCCAGCGCATCTTTGAAGGAAACGTCGGAACGCCGGAAATTGGGCGTGTTGACGTTCGCGATGTTGTTCGCGATGACGCCGTGCGCGCTGCCCGCGCCGTCCATCGCGTTCTTGAGCATGCCGACGGTCTGGCCGAAGGAAATGTCGCCCATCACAAAGCCCATCGGCAAGCGGGCGATCCGACCTTAGATTTGCGCCGCCGCGGATCGACGAGCGGGATTTCGGTCTGGGAAGGGTCGAACGCTCGCTTTGGCGGGTTGCACGATCGCTCTCTGGAGGGACCATGTCGTCACGCATTGCCGTAATTGCCGCCATCTCCGTCGCCGCGACCATCGCCGTCGCGTCGGCCGCCGGTGAGACCAAGGATCAAAAGATCGCCCGCGCGCTGTCCGCCGGGCCGCCGTCCGTTAGCGCCAAGGCCACCGTCGCCGACATGGATGCCAAAGGCAACATGACCGTCCTTCGCAAGGGCACAAACGGCTGGACGTGCATGCCCGGCCACCCGGGCGTCGTCGGCGACGTCGCGATGTGCGCCGATGCGGCAACGATGCAGTGGGGCGCCGACTGGGCCGCGCACAAGGCGAAGCCGACGAACAAGACTCCCGGGATCGCCTACATGTTCGCGGGCGGCACCGACTGGAGCGCGACCGACCCGTTCGCGACCAAAGGCACACCAATCAAAGAGGGGCCGCACTGGATGATCATGTGGCCCGTTGAGAAAACGTCGGGTCTGCCGACGACGCCGAGCGACACCGGCACGTGGATCATGTACGCCGGCACGCCATGGGCGCACCTGATGATCAACGGCAAAACCTAAAACGACAAACGGAAACAGCCCCGGACGATACGGCCGAGGCTGTTGTCCGCTGACTAAGCGGGCATCCTGATTGTAGGGGGCGACTATTCCCAGTCAAGGATGTCCGATCGTCTGGCACGCGCCCGGAGGGAGTCGAACCCTCATCGCCCACGTAGTCAGAATGGGGCTCTATCCAATTGGGCTACGAGCGCGTGCCGGGTAGATAGCACAACGTCGTTTGACGCATTTCTGCCTTCGGCCTTGGATAGCAACGTGTCCAAAAGGTACACAAACGAAAGCGGCTCCGACGATATCGAAGCCGCTTTCACGTTGATGACGCAGAAGGCTCGTCAGGGTAATTCAGACTGCCGATCTTCAGCAGCCAAAGCCGCAGATCCGGCAGCACTTCGTCGCGCAACCGTTCGCGCAGCGCCGCGCGGCGAGCTGACAAGACGACGCCGACATTGACATACCAGTTCGGAACTCCCGCGACGTTGTTCCGATATCGCGGCGTATGATCGCGCCGCGAGTACAGTGCGCTTAGCGCGCTGTAAAAGCTCTCGTGCTTGCCGAAACGCACGTCCTTGGAGAACCGAAGTTGAATCGCGCCGAACTGAGGTATGTTCGAGAGTGCATCGCTAACATCGGTCGCGGTCAGCGAAAAGGACATTCCGCGCCCAATGCGATCCTTGTGCGCGGTTTGAATCAAGGGTCGTGCGTATTATTCACCGGGCGAATTGTGCGGCGTGTAAGTTCGCGTAAGGGCCGCCCGCGGCGATCAGGTCGTCGTGGGTGCCCGTTTCGCGGACGCTGCCGTTTTCGATGTAGAGGATCTTCGTCGCCCGGCGGATCGTCGAGAGGCGGTGCGCGATGATCAGCGTCGTGCGCCCCGGCAGCAGGCGGTCGAGCGCGTCTTCGATCAGCGCCTCGGAGTGCGAATCGAGCGCGCTCGTCGCTTCGTCCAGGATCAGGATGCGCGGGTCGCGCAGGATTGCGCGCGCGATCGCGATGCGCTGGCGCTGGCCGCCCGACAGCCGGATGCCGCGCTCGCCGACGATCGTCTCGTAGCCGTCGGGCAGCTTGCGCACGAACTCATCGGCGTTCGCCTCGACGGCGGCGGCGACGATCTCCTCCTCCTTCGCTTCGAGGCGGCCGTAGCGGATGTTGTCCGCGATCGTCCCGTTGAAGAGCTGCGTCTCCTGCGGCACGATCGCGATCGCGTTGCGAAGATCGCCGAGCCGCACGCGCGCGATGTCGACGCCGTCGACGGTGATGCGGCCGCTCTGCGGCTCGTAAAAGCGCGGCACCAGGTTGACGATCGTGCTCTTGCCTGCGCCCGACGGGCCCACCAGCGCGACGACCTCACCGTGCAGCATCTCAGCCGCGAAGTTTTCGAGCACCGGCGGACCGTCGTCGTACGCGAACGTTACCTTCTCGAAACGGACGTCGCCGACGATGTTCGGCAACGGGATCGCATAGGGAGGGTCGTCGCGCTCGACCGGCAAATCGAGGATCTCGAACACGCGCCCGGCACCGACGAACGCGCGCGCGAAATCTCCGAAGAAGATCGAAAAGCGGTTCATCGGGTTGATGAGCAGCCCGGT
>JALZBE010000568.1 GCA_030947665.1 Vulcanimicrobiota bacterium
CCCGCAGTCGCCGTGCCCGAGCCGCGCGTCGAGGCGCCCGCAATCACGCCCGCGGTTGCGCCGAAGGAGCTCTCGCTCACGAAGATCCGGTCGTTGTGGCAGAGCATTCGCATGCGCGCGGAGGGCGAGAAAGGCTCGCTGCGGGCCGGTCTCTCGCGCGCGACGGTCGCTGCGCTCGACGGTGACGTGCTCACGCTGCGCGTCCCCGATCCGCCCGCGAGCGAGGTGCTCCGCCGTGACGCGGCGACCGTGAAGAAGGCGATCGCCGAGGTCACCGGCCGCAATCTCGACCTGCGCATCGCGCTCGGCGCGGGCGCACCGCCTCCCGACGCGGGCGGCGCTCCCGAGGCCGGCGGTGCGAACGGCGGCGGCGAAGATTCCGACGATCTGATGCGCTATGCGCTCGAAAAGCTCTCTTGAAGACGAGGACCGATTGAATCCGCAGATGATGAACCAGCTGCGCAAGATGCAGCAAGACATGGCAAAGGCTCAGGAAGAGATCCAGAGCGCGACCGTCGAGGGCGCCGCCGGCGGCGGCATGGTGAAGATCACCATGACGGGTGATTTCAAGATGACCAAGATTGCGCTCGACAAGAGCGCCGTCGATCCCGACGACGTCGAGACGCTCGAAGACTTGATCGTCGCCGCGTTCAACGACGCGCGCGCGAAGGCGGAAGAGTTCTCCGCGAAGCGCATGAGCGCGGTCACGGGCGGGCTCAAGATCCCGGGCATGTAAGGGCGACTTGATTCAGGTGTCTGTTTTCGGGCGCTCTCCCGCGCTACGATGCCCGAGAACGGTGACTTGTCCAGAGGCGCCGACGGTGGGTTCACGTCCCGTGAACCCGTCGCGTTCGGCCTGCGGCCGAGCCGCACAAAGGAATTAAAGCGATTTCTACCATCGCAGGACCGGTTCAGGCGCTCATCAACGAGTTCAGCAAGCTGCCGACGATCGGCCCGAAAACGGCCGCGCGCCTCGTGTTTCATCTGCTCAACCGGCCGCGCGGCGACGCCGACGCGCTCGCCGACGCGATCGTCGCGTTGAAGGAGCGCGTGCAGCTGTGCTCGCGCTGCTTCTCGATCACCGAGCACGATCCGTGCCCGGTGTGCGCCGACCCGCAGCGTGACGCGTCTATGATCTGCGTCGTCGCGGATGCCAAAGACTTGTTCGCGATCGAGCGCACGTCGGCGTACGACGGGCGCTATCACGTTCTCGGCGGGCTGATCTCGCCGATGGACGGGATCGGTCCTTCGCAGCTGCGCGTGCGCGAACTCGTCGACCGCGTCGCGACGGACTCACCGGGCGAGATCGTCGTCGCGACGAACCCCAACGCGGAGGGTGAAGCGACCGCGCTGTATCTCTCGCGGCTGCTCGCGCCGAGCGGCGTCAAGGTGACGCGCCTTGCGTACGGCTTGCCGATCGGCGGCGATCTCGACTACGCCGACGAGAATACGCTTGCGCGCGCGATCGAAGGTCGCCGGTCGCTGTAACCTCGATGCAGCGCATCGGGTCGCGGCTGGATCGGGCGGTGCACGCCACCATCGTGAGCTGGTTCGTGATGGTGATGCCGTTCGTCGCGTACGAGTTCGGCTCGACGGTGATCTATGCGATCACGAACGATGAATGGAGCGGATACATCACGTGGCTGATCGCCGCGTCCGTGCTGGAGATCTGGGCGCGCACCGCCGTGATCTGCGCGCTGCGCGGCGGACGCTTCGCTGGCGCGCTCGCCGCCGCGCTGCGGCGTCCGGCGCTCGTCCTGTACGCGATCGTCGCGTGCGCGGAGCCGTGGCTCACCGACTTCACGTCGAACCTCGCCGGGTTGCCGGTCTTTCTCGTGGGCTCGCTCGTCGTCTTCGCGACCATGCTCGCGCTCGTCCGCACCGTGGTCGACGACGTGCCGCCGGTGCGCGCGCTCGCATTTTGGCTTCGCGAGATGTGCCGCCCGCGCAAGCTCGCCGTCAACTTCGCGGGCGCGATCGTCGTGGCGTGCTTGACCGTCGTCGTGCCTGACCTGCTCGGCGGGCTCCCCGGAGCGGATTGGGCGCCCGCCGGCTTTCTGTTCGCAGTGCCGGACGGGCTCGGCGACGCGTTCGCGATGGTGTTCGTCGTCTTGTGGTACGACGCGGCGCTGGACGACAAGTCCGGCCGCGATATCGAGCAGTTGCTCGACGCGCGCTCGGCGCGGTCCAACGGAGTGTAGCGCTCAGCCGAGCTGCACGCCGTCGCCCAGCGCGACGTCGCCCGGCACCTCGACGTCGCAGTACACGCCGACGACGTTCGCGCGGTGGGCTGCGACCGCGTCGAGCACGAGCGGTAACGATGCGCCCGTTGCAACGTCGTAGGTCGGCGTGACGCAGCGTTTGATCGTGGCGACGACGCGCAGCGCGACGCCGCCCGCGCGCAGTGAACAGCCCACCAGGTCCGCTTCGCGCTTGGCGAAACCCGGCGCCGCGGTCACGTAGAGGTTCGGGCGCCAGCGCAGCGGGTTCAGCGATTCCCCGACGAGCGCTTCGACGTCGCTCACCCACAGGTCGAGCAGCACGGACACCGGACCGGCGTCGAAACGGCGCGGCTGCGTGCGGTCCAGCGTGACCAGGACGTT
>JALZBE010000569.1 GCA_030947665.1 Vulcanimicrobiota bacterium
ACCCGCCGACGTCGCCGCGCTCTCCGCCGCGCTCGCGCAGGCGCGCGCGTGGGGGAACGCGCATCGCGAAGCCGTCGTCGACGCCGCGCTCGCGCAGGCACCGTATCACCGCGCGCTCTACGACGACTATTTCATGCGCCTTTCCTACACGCTCGACGACCGTGCGCTGCGCGGGCTCGAGCACTTCGCCGCTCTGCGACAAGCTCAGAATGACGACGGGCAGCCGCAGGGCGATGTGGCGGAGGACGTTCGTGTCGCTCGCTGACGTGCTCGACCGCGCCGCCGCCGGCGAGCGCATCTCGTTCGACGAGGGCGTGCGGTTGTACCGCGAAGCGTCGCTGCACGATCTCGGCTCGGCGGCGCACGCGCGCCGCATGGCGATGTACCCGACTAACGACGTGACGTACGTCGTCGACACGACGATCAACTACACCAACGTGTGCAACGTGCACTGCACGTTCTGCGCCTTCTTCCGGCCCGAGCAGCACGGCGAAGGCTACACGATGTCGCACGACAAGGTACTCGAGCGCGTGCGCTACGCGGCCGACATGGGTGCGACGCAGATCATGATCCAGGGCGGCGTGAATCCCGAGCTGCGTATCTCGTGGTTCGAGGACCTGTTCCGCCGCGTCGCGGCGGAGTTTCCCGGCGTCGACATCCACTCGCTCTCAGTGTCCGAGATCGCCGGGCTTGCGAAGATCGAAGACCTCAGCGTGCGCGAGGTGCTCGTGCGCCTCAAAGCGGCGGGGTTGAAATCGCTGCCGGGCGCGGGCGCGGAGATCCTCGTGGAGCGCGTGCGCAAGCGCATCAGCGCGCGCAAGATCGTCCACGACGGCTGGATCGGCGTGATGCGCGAGGCGCAGCTGCTCGGCATGCCGACGACCGCGACGATGATGTTCGGCTCGATCGAGATCGACGAAGAGCGCATCATGCACATGCAAGTGATCCGCGATTTGCAAGACGAGACGCACGGCTTCACCGCGTTCATCCCGTGGTATTACGTGCCGTACAAGACGCCGCTGCGCGGCCGCGAGGCGAGCGGGCTCGAGTACCTGCGCGTGCTCGCCGTCTCGCGGCTGTTCCTCGACAACGTGCCGCATCTGCAGGCGTCGTGGCTCACCCCGGGGCTCAAGCTCGGGCAGCTGGCGCTGTTCTACGGCTGCGACGACATGGGCGGTACGATCATCGAGGAGCAGGTCGTCCACGACGCCGGCAGCACGAACGAGGCGACGCGCGCGGAAGTCGAAGAAATTATCCGCGGCGCGGGCTTCACCCCCGTCATTCGCGACACGTACTGGAACCTGCGCTCGGACCTGGCCCTGGCAACGGCGTAGGGTCGGCGAGCGTCGATCACGCCCCGTCGCTGACGGCGATTCGATACGTTACGAGGTTCGCGTCTTCGGCGATCCGGTCGTAGAGGGCGCGTGCGCGCACGTTCTTCGCTTCGGCGACCCAGCGTACGTGCGTCCAGCCGCGCTCGAGTGCGAGCGCGCGGACGCGGTCGATCAACGCACGCGCGACGCCCGTGCCGCGGTAGGAGTCCGTCACCCAGATGTCGTCGATGAAGCACGCCTCGTTGCCGTCGAGCGTGCGCGGGAACGGGCGGAAGTGGACGAAGCCGGCGAGCTCGCCCTCGTCGCCGACCGCGAGCACGCCTTCGACGCCGTGCGTGCGGGCGAGCAGCCACGACCAGACCGTCGCCGCGATCGCGTCGTCGGCGTGTTCGCCGAGCGCCTCGGAATAGCGGAGATAATGCGACCGCCACGCGTCGTAACGGCGCGGTGTCACCGGCTCGAACGTCACCTGGTCTCGCGGCATCACGCATCGTTAGACACGGCGGTCCCTGAATCCAGCGCCGCGGCGGGAAACACCGTGGACGATGCCGATAACGGTGCCGCCGTTCGCGCGACTACTTCGTGACCGCGCGGACCTGCGCGGCGGTCACCAAGGAGCCCTTGTTGCCCCACGTCGTGCGAACGTAGCTGATCACGTCGGCGATCTGTGAGTCCGTGAGCGCGCCGCTCCACGGCGGCATGATGCCGTCGTACTTCACGCCCTTCGCGACGATCTTGCCGGTCAAACCGAACTTCACGGTGTGGATCAAACGTTTGGGATCACCCGAGACGTACGGGTTCGCGGCGAGCGACGGGAAGATGCCGGGTTGGCCCGCGCCGTTCGCGCCGTGACAGCCCGTGCAGTTGCTCGCGAAGACTTTCGCGCCCGCGGCGGTGCGGGGCGACGCGGCATTCGCGCCGGGAGCCGCCGCGGTTGCGACGACGAGCGCCGCGATCAACGCCGGAAGCACGATCTTTGTCACGCAGCCACCACCTAAACAACTCGGTGTGAGAACGTCGTCGAGGATTCGCGCGGGCCGGAAATGCAGCCTCCCGGCGAGGACGCGCCGGCGGGAGTGATCCGGGCGCCGGCCGCAGTACGTTACGGTAGCGACATACACCCACGTCGCGCTGGAGGTCCTCGTGATCGCTTCCCGTTCTTTCGCCGCGGTTGCCGCCGCTGCTCTCCTCATGCTTGCGGTGCCGGCCGTCGCCGCCGACGGCCCGCATCGCGTCTACGCCCTTTCTAGCCTGAACGGCTCCAACGAG
>JALZBE010000570.1 GCA_030947665.1 Vulcanimicrobiota bacterium
CCACGTGCGCGCGTCGCTGCTCATCGTGCCGCGCGGGCCGCTCGCAGACCGGCTCCTCGAACGGCCGCTCGACCGCGACCTGCTCGTCGTCGACCCGGCGGGCGCGCCCGTGCGTTCCGCGTTCGCCGGCGGCCGCCATCCGTACGGCTCCGCGCTCGGCGACCGGTTGCGCATCGGCTACGGCAAGCTCACGATCTACCTCGGCTCTGTGGCGGGAAGCGGCAAGACCTACACGATGCTGGACCGCGCGCACCAGCTCATCGACGACGGCGCCGACGTGGTCGCGGCACTGGTCGAGACGCACGGCCGCGCGGACACCGCGGCCCAGCTCGCCGGGATCGAGCAGATCCCGCGGCTCCCCAACGGCGAGATCGATCTCGACGCGCTGCTGCTGCGCCATCCGCAGGTCGCGCTGATCGACGAGCTCGCGCACACCAACGCGAGCGCCGGCGCGCGCGCGAAGCGCTACGACGACGTGATCGCCGTGCTGCGCAGCGGCATCGACGTCATCACGACGCTCAACGTGCAGCACTTCGAAGGCGTTGGCGACGCCGTCGAGCGCCTGACGGGGACGCGCGTGCGCGAGACGCTGCCCGACAGCGTGCTGGAGTTCGCCGACGAAGCGCTCTTCGTCGACGTGACCCCCGACGTGCTGCGCCAGCGGCTGCGCGAGGGCAAAATCTATCCGCGCGAACGGATCGACACGGCGCTGTCCCACTTCTTCCGCACCGAGAACCTGGCCGCGCTGCGCGAGCTCGCCGTGCGCGAGATGCTGCGCGCGCGTTCCGAGCGCCGCCGCGAGCGCCCGTTCGCGCGGATCGTGCTCGGCGTCGCATTGCGCGCGCGCGACGCGGAGCTCACCGAACGCGCCGCGCGGCTTGCGCGGCGGCTCGACGTCGACCTGCGCGTCGTCGAAATCACGGCCGACGACGATCCGGAGGCGGCGCGCATCGTGCAGCTGCTCGCCGAAGGCGACGTGCTCGCGGTCGAATCGCCGCGGCATCCCAAGCGCCGGTTCTTCGGAAAGCCCTCGTTCGCCGTGCGCGCGCTCGCGGCCGGCGCGCGCGAGCTGCTCGTGCTCGCGCCGCGCACGTCCGCTACTCGCGGCGACGACGAGCTTCAGAAGTAGAAGCTCGCGCCGAAGCCGACGGCGTTGTACTTTCCGGTGGCGGCGGTCGGCGACGTCGCGAACGACGCATCGAGCTGCACGCGCGCGCCGAGGTCGCGGTATACGGCGAACAGGTATTGCGTGCGGGTCGCCGTGCCGGGCCCGTTGGCTTGCGAGAACTGCGCGATCTCGGCGTTGAGCCCGGTCGCGTTCGGCAGCGAGACGCCGAGCACGAGCGAGGGGACGAACGATGACCAGCGCTGCGGCCCGTTCGTCAGCGAGCTCGTCGCGAGCGTGGTCGCGACGGAGAACACCGGGCTGAGCGTGTAGCCTGCGTTCAGCGCGTACGTGGAATTCGTGCCGTTCGCCGAGAAACCGTTGGTGCCGGTCGGCGCGGTGAAGAACACCTGGCCGCCGTAGTTGAACTTCGGCGTGTAGCCGAATACGTACTTGAGACCGGCGCCGGCGTCCGTCGTTCCCGTCATCACGCCGCCTGCGTTCGTGCGGTTGAGGCCGGGCGGCGCGACTTGCAGCTCGAGCGCAGGGATCGCAGTGCCGATGCGAATCAGCGTCTGCGGGTATGCGACCGTGTTGCCGCCGCCGTTGGCGCTCGTGTTCAAATACCCGGTTTCGATCTCGACGTGGTTCGGCCGCACGGTGCACACCGAGTTCGTCACGGACGGGCGCCCAACGATCGCGGCGAGCGACGTGCACGGATCGTTGGCGCCGAATGCGGGCCCGATCGGATTGGGCGCGGCCGAAGGCGCGGGGGACGGTGATAACGCGGGCGCCGGCGTCGCCGACTGGGCGTCCGCACCCTTCGACAGGCTCAGGGTGACACTGACGGTGAGGACGACGGCTGCGAGCGCGGACCTCATCGCCGAACCGAATGTCATTGCCGACGGGCGGATCACTTCGCAGCTGCTCCTTGCGCGTCGAGTGCGCGGTTGAGCTCGAGTACGTTCACGCGCGGTTCGCCGAGCAGGCCGAACTGGCGCGGGGTGATGTGCGCGGTCACGAGCGCCCGCACGGCGCCGGCCCTCATTCCGCGGACCTTCGCGACCCGCGGCGCTTGGTAGTATGCACCTTGCGGCGAGACGTCGGGATCGATCCCGCTCGCGCTCGACGTGACGAGATCCATCGGGATCGGTTCGGTCGCGTCGGGGTTCGCCTTCTTCAGCGCCGCGATCGCGCTCTTGGTGGCGTCGACGAGCTTCTTGCTCGACGGGCCGAGGTTCGTGCCGCCCGTGGACGTCGGATCGTAGCCCTTGCCCGCCGCGGACGGACGGCCGTGAAAATACTGCGGCTTCGCCCAGCTCTGTCCGACCAGTTCCGATCCGATCACCTTGCCGCTCTTGTCCACGATCAGCGAGCCTCCCGCCTGGTGGTGAAAGAGGACCGTGCCCAAGCCCCACACGATCAGCGGGTAGATCAACCCCAGCGCAACGACGGAGACGATCGTGTAAAGCACGGAGGTGACGACGTGGTGCAGGCT
>JALZBE010000121.1 GCA_030947665.1 Vulcanimicrobiota bacterium
GCGTGGAGCAGCGCGCGCAGCGTCTCGCGCGCGACGACGGGGCTGCCGTGCACGTGCAATTCCACGACGTCCTCGCCGGTGACCGTGCGCGGCGCGTCCATCGCGAGCGCGAGGCCGCGGTCGATCACCGCGCCGTCGACATCGACGATCTCGCCGTACGTCGCGACCCGGTCGCGCAACGGCTCGCGGCTGCAAAAGACGCGCGCGGCGATCGCGCGCGCGTCCGGACCGCTGCAGCGCACGATCGCGATCGCGCCCTTACCGGGCGGCGTCGCAACCGCCGCGATCGTTTCGTTCGTTTACTCGGCCTTCGGGAACACGACTAAGCGGCGTTCCGGTTCGACGCCTTCGGACTCGGTGCGCACGAACGGCGAGTCGGCCAGCGCGAGGTGAACGATCTTGCGTTCGGACGGCAGCATCGGGTCCAGCTTGATCGGCTTGTTCTCGCGCACCACGCGTTCGAGCGTCGCGAGCGCGAGCGTCTTGAGCTGGTCCGCGCGCCGCGCGCGATAGCCCTCGGCGTCGATCGTGTAGTACCGGCGGTTGCTGCGCACGCCGGCATTGATGATGTTGTTGTAAATCAAGTTGAGTGCTTCGAGCGTCTTGCCTTCGCGCCCGATCAGCGACGCGAGCCGCGGCCCGCGAACTTCGAAATACTCGCCCTCGCTGCGCGCGATGTACACGATCTCGACGTCGTCGAGCCCCATCTTGGTGAGGATCTCCTCGAGCAGCGCCCGCGCCGGCTTGGCCGCGTCGGGCTCGGGCGACGGCTCGACGTCGGCCATGGGCCGGTCGCGCGGCGGACCCGAGCGCCGCGGCGGCGGACGCCGGTCGCCGCCGCCACTGGGCGGGCCGGACCGAACCGGTGGTTTATCGAGCGAGCGCCCCGCGCGGCGCCGCTGACCGTGGCCGCGTCGGCGGCCGCCTTCGTACTCTTCCATCCGTCCTTTTATCTCTGAAGCGGCGTCAGCGCCGCGCCCGTCTCTTCGGGCGATACGCCCGCTTTCCGTTCGTGGCCGCGGCTGTTCTCTGCGTGTCGATGGCTTTCTGGTTCTTCGGCGGGTCGGGCGGCAGCGCCGGCAGCACCGCGGCGGCGGCCTTGTTGGGGCCGATCAAGCCGTAGCGGCGGAACATGTACATCTGCTGCGCGACCGTGAACACGTTCGTCGCCAGCCAGTAGATGTACAGCGCGGACGCCCAGCGGTACTTGAAGCCGAAGAACGCGATCATCGCGGGCGACATGATCGCCATGATCTTCTGCGTCTGCGCCTGCTGCGGGTCGGTCGACGGCGGGCTGCCGTAGCGCACCGTGAAGTACATCGAGATCACATAGAGGACCAGCAGTGCGATGTCCGGCACGGCGAGGCTCTGCGCGAACACCGTCGGCCACTTGTCGGCGACCGACGAGCCGATCCACAGCCAGTGCTCGTGGGTGAACTGGCCGATCTGGCCTTGGATCGCCCAGTACAGGCCGATGAGGATCGGGAACTGGATCAGCATCGGGACGCAGCCGGCGAGCGGGTTGACCTTGTGCTCTTTGTAGAGCGCCATCATCTGCGTGTTGAGGGTCTGCGGATCGCCCTTGTACTTGGCTTGGAGCTGCTTGACGAGCGGCTGGACCTTCTGCATCTCCGCCATCGAGCGGAACTGGATCTCGGAGAGCGGCCAGAGCACGATGCGCACCACGAGCGCGAGCGCGATGAGCGCCCAGCCGTACGAAGGGATGACCCCGTGGATAAGGGTCAGGACCCCGCCCAGCGCATGGACGATCGGGTCGAAGACGGGGTTGGCGGCGAGGAACACGAGCGTTCAGAGTGCCTTTCGAGGGCAGGGGACCGGGTCGTAGCCGCCCGGGTGCCAGGGTCCGCACCGGGCGAGCCGGCGCACGGCCAGCGTACTGCCGTGCAAGATACCGTGTTTCTCGATCGCCTCGGCGGCGTACTCCGAACAGGTCGGTGCGAACCGGCAGGCGGGCGGGAGAACCGGCGAGACGAAGCGCTTGTAAAGGCGCAGGGTGCCGATCACCGCTGAGCGGGCGATCATGGTGCCGCCGGGAAGACGCGGGCGACTTCGTCGGCGAGCGCCGGGTAGAGGAGCTCGCCGGCGCCGGGCCGAGCGATGAGGACGATGTCGCGCCACGGCGGCGCGTCGAGCGGTGAGAGGTCGAGAATGGCTTTGATCCGGCGGCGCAAGCGGTTGCGGACGACCGCTCCGCCGATCGACCCGCTGATCGTGATCCCGACCCGGGTGCGCCGGCGCCCGTCGGCGACGAAGCAGGTCAGGTAGGTCCCGGCGTATCGCCGGCCCCGCCGCGTGACGCGAGCGAAATCGCCGCGCCGGCGCAGGGGCTCGTACGCCCGCACGACCTAAACCGACAGGCGGTGGCGGCCCTTCTTGCGGCGGGCCGCAAGGACGCGACGGCCGTTCTTCGTTGACATGCGTTCGAGGAAGCCGTGGACGCGCTTACGGCGCCGATTGTGCGGCTGATAGGTCCGCTTCACGAGGCGAGTTCTCCTGACTGGCGGGAGCGCAAAAGCGCGCCCGCGGGTGCGACAAGACAGTATACGGGCCCGCCGCCCCGAGCGTCAAGGAAAAGTACGAATCCGAGAATCGTTCCTGTCTTGTCCACAGCGGTGGACAGACCTGTGGATGAGACCGTTGTCAGTTGGGCCGCCGACCCGCGTCCGGCGCGGGTTCCTGCCGCCGTTCGTGTGGGCGGCAAAGTCGTGGATACGTTCATCCGGCCTCGTCGGAACGCGTGGGCGCCCCCTGTGGAGAAGTGGATAACCCGGAGGAAAACCACCGCAGGAAGCCACCCCCTCCGGGCCAATCCCCATCGCTCATTCTCCCTCGGCGCGTACTCTGCTCGCCGGGCCGGACTATGCGGTAGGTACAACGGCAATGCACTCAACCAGCACGACGGCGACGGCTCCGCAGGACCTCTGGACCGCGGCGCTCGAGCGGCTCGAACCACGCTACAACAAACCCGTGTTCGAGATGTGGCTCAAGCCGATGCGGCTGGTCGAGCTGACCCCGTCGGAGATCGTTCTGGCGGTGCAGACCACGTTTGCCCGCGATTGGGTGGAGAACCGGCTCAAGTCCGACATCACGGCGGTTCTGCACGACCTGCTCGGCGCCGAGATTGCGCTGCGGGTCGTGGTCGATCCGGGGACCGGGACGCAGACCCCCGAGACCGCCGTTGCACCCGCGGCGCGGCCCGTCACCACCGACGACCTGCGGGCCGGCAACCTCAACGCGCGCTACACCTTCGACGACTTCGTCATCGGCAATTCAAACCGGTTCGCGCATGCCGCCGCCCAAGCGGTGGCCGAAGCGCCTGCGATGGCCTACAACCCGCTCTTTTTGTACGGCGGGGTGGGGCTCGGCAAGACCCACCTGATGCACGCGATCGGCCACCGCGTGCTCGAGCGCAATCCGAACGCGAACATCGTCTACGTGTCCTCGGAGAAGTTCACGAACGAGTTCATCATCGCGATCAAGAACAACCAGAACGTCGAGTTTCGCAACCGCTACCGGCACGTCGACGTGCTGCTGATCGACGACATCCAGTTCCTCGAAGGGAAAGAGCAGACTCAGGAAGAGTTCTTCCACACGTTCAACTCGCTGCACGAAGCGCAGAAGCAGCTCGTGATCTCGAGTGATCGCCCGCCAAAAGAGATCCTGACGCTGGAGAACCGGCTGCGCTCGCGCTTCGAGTGGGGGCTGCTCACCGACATCCAGCCGCCGGATTTCGAGACGCGCGAAGCGATCTTGCGCAAGAAGGCAGAGACGGAGAAGGTTCCCGTCCCCGACGACGTGCTCGCCTTCATCGCCAAGGTGATCCCGTCCAATATCCGCGAGCTCGAAGGTTCGCTGATCCGCGTCGTCGCGTTCGCGTCGCTGACCAAGGCGCAGATCTCCGTCGAGCTCGCGGCCGAGGTGCTCAAGAACGCGGTCGCGCAGGCGCCGATGCACCGGGTGACGATCGCCGGCATCAAAGACCGCGTCTCGAAGCACTACGGCATCTCGATCAAGGAGATGGAGGCGCAGCGGCGCGACCAGCGCGTGACGCTCCCGCGCCAGATCGCGATGTACATCTCGTGGCAGCTCACCGGCGCGTCGCTGCCGCAGATCGCGCGCGAGTTCGGCAAGAAAGACCACACCACGGCGATGTACGCCCGTGACAAGATCGCGGACATGATGGACGCCGACGAAGCCTTCCGCAACAAGATCCGTTCGATCGTCGCGCAAATCCAATCGGAGTGAGCGCCGGGTACCCCGCTCGGGGCGGAACCATCCGCGCTGAGGTCCTCGCGGCGGTGAACACCATCGCGTGATGCAGGCGCTCCTTGCGACGGAAGACGTTTCCACATCGGATGTCGCTGTAGGAAGATAGTGTCGATAGGCCGGTGCGTCAGCGCGTCGGCCTCATGCATGCACCCCGGAGGCCTCTCTCATCCCCATGCGTTTTCGTCGTACGGGTCGACTTTTGGTCGGACCCATTTTTCTTGCATGTGCCGCGCTCGCGGCATGCAACGGCGGGTCCACGACAACACCGCCATTTTCAACCGGAACGGCGACACCCACCGCGCCCGCCGCGGTCGCGACGCTCGCTCCGGCAACGGCGGCGACCAGCGTTCCACTGGCGTCGGGAAATGCGCCGGCACAACCGGTCACCATCCCACCGGCCGCCGGACTTTCCGGTTCGTTGACGCTGCCCGCGGCGACGTTGCCCGCCAACGACACGCTCGCGATCACGACGACGACCACGATCCCGCCAGGGGTCGCACCGCTCACGGCCGGACGCAGCGTGCGCTCGACGTCGAGTGGGCTCGAGGTCCTCTACTATCAGGGTCTGCAATTCAGCCAAACGACCACGTATCCGGCCTTTCCGGCGTTCGTGATCTCCCTTCCGCCGGGCTACGACCCATCGAAGGGCGTGTTCGGGCTGGCGTTCTACGACGGTAACGGCTGGACGTATCCGCTCGGCTCGGCCGGCGTCCCCAACGGTCAGACTCTGACCTTTAGCGCCGCATCCGGGCCGGTGACGTATCAAGCCAACCGCTCGTATTATTTCGCGCTCTACTACTCCCCGACGCCGCCTGCGCCGACACCGACGCCCACCGCGACGCCGCTCCCCACCGCGACGCCGACGCCTACCGCGACGCCGGTGCCGACGTCAACGCCGGTGCCCACCGCAACACCCGTTCCGACCGCGACGCCGACGCCGACGCCCACACCGACACCGGTGCCGACGCCCGGTCCGCTGACCGCGTCACCGAACGCGCTCAGCTTCCTCGGCACCGGGGCGTCGCTCGCGCAGACCGTCACGGTCAGCAGTACGTTCTACACCGGTTCGTTCAGCGCGTCCGCGTGTACCAACGCGCAGTCGACGACCGTCGCCACGGTCGGTCCCGTCGCCGCGAACGGCACCTTCAGCGTGACCCCGCAAGCCGTGGGCGCGTGCACGATCGACGTCAGCGACGCTGCAAACCGGCACACGTCGGTCAGCGTCACGGTCGCCACTTCAAGCATCAACGTCCAATCGAGAAAGCACTAGCATGACCCGGCACATCACTCGCGCGCTTGCCGTCACCGCGCTCGCCGCGCTCGCCGCCTGCTCCGGCGGCGGCGGATCGGCCCTGCCGACGGCGTCAACGGGCGCCTTTACGCCGGCCGCGACCGGTCATGCGACGCTGACGTTCACGCGGCTCGCACCACCGTTAGCGACCGCGGCTCGCAGCCGCCGTCCGAACGAGCTCTCGTTCGGTTCGAACTCGCTGGTCGTCGATGCGACCAACGCGAACGCGCCGGCGTACCACGCCGTGTTCGACATCAGCGGCGCGCTCATCGCAAACGGCGTGAACTGCAACGCAGACGTTTCCGGAATCTATCAAATCTGCTCGATGCAGGTGCTGCTCCCGATCGGCGCCGACACGGTGACCGTCTCGACGAACGGCGCGCGCGACGGCAAGGGTGCGACGCTCGGCTCGGCGACGATCCAGACGACGATCAAGGACCAGCAGGACAACCAAATTGCGATCACGCTGGACGGCGTCGTCAAGACGATGGGGCTGTTCGTTTCCGACCCGAGGCCGGCGACGGGATCGGTTGTCAACCTCCCGCTCACGGTGCAGCTTTACGACGCGACGGGTACCGTCATGATCGCGCCGCAGAACTACACGCAGCCGGTCGTCATCACGGACCCGGATACCGGACCGTCGACCGCGCTGTACACGCAGGCCTCACAGAACTCGACGCAGCGGTATAACGGCACGCCCGTCAGCGCGACCCCGTCGGCGAAGGCGAAGACGATCGCGGTACCCGACCGCTACACGCAGCCGTTCTTTTCGTACGACGGCACGACGTCTGCAGCGGTGACGCTCACCGCGACGTTCGGTGCGCTCACCGCGACGGCGACGGTCACGCCGTCGGCTCCCGCGGCCCGGACGGCCGGTGCGAACCCGCACACGTTCACGCTTGCGTCGACCGTGCCGCGTCCGTTCGACCCGATCTTCGACGGGGCCGGGAATCTCTGGACGACGGTGTCCGGCGGCGCGATCGCGCAGCTCGATCCGACGACGCGCCAGGTCACCGCGACGTACGCGATCCCGGGCGGCGGCCGCTCGTTCCGTGCCGTCATGCTCGGTGCGGACGGCGCGATCTACGGTAGCTCGGGGACGATCAGCAACGGTGCGACGACCGCACCGTGGTACGTCACCCGCTTCAATCCGGTCACGCACGCATTCAACGACTACCCGGCGGGCGACCAGGTGCTGCACTTGGTCACGACGCCGAGCGGCTTGTGGGGCGCGGAGCGCAACATCTCCAAGCTCTGGCAGCTGCCGTTCACCGGCGCCACGGCCGGAACAACTCCGAACGAGTACAGCGTCGCGGCGCCGCCCGTGAGCGACCCCAGCCCGGTACTCGCGTCATTGCCGACGCGCGTCTTCCCGAGCGCGGACGGAAACCTGTGGGTCGTCAAGACGTCGTTCGCG
>JALZBE010000122.1 GCA_030947665.1 Vulcanimicrobiota bacterium
CATCGCGTGTGACCATTTTACACTATCACGCAGCTCCCTCGCAAGGGGCGCACGCGACGAGAAGCGTGCTAACGTCGCGCGATTCTTCGAAGCGCTAGCTGGATTCCCTCAACGTCGAGCACCGCGGGGTTGAACCGGCCTCCGACCCACTCGCGCATTCGTGCATTCTCCGGATGACTCGGATCCCGGATGATATCGATGAACGATTCATAACCCGGCGGGCCGCCGACATCTTCAGGCGGGCAGGCGCCGCGGCCGTCGATGAGACGTGGGTATTGCATGCCGGCTTCAGCGGCGGAGATCGATTCGACGAGCACGTTATGGAGCCAATGGTCACCGAAGTCGTACAGATACGTGAAGCGTTGCTTTGCAGTGCCGACAATTTCGTCGAGCCGAACCCGGCTTTCATTCACAAACGGCAGCTCGGGATCAGGAACGCCGTACTGCAACCCGCCGATGCGGAACACGTGGAGGTGCGCATCGTCCCATCCCATCGCTGCTTGAATGATCCGGTGAAGTCGCGGTAACGTCGTCGGGCCGAGGATATCGACTCGGCGCCATACCGGCGGCTTGACGTCGGCAAGCGTAATCTTGAGCCGATACACCGACGACACATCGGCTTCGTTCGCAAACGCCCGGCTCGCGCGGGCCCAGTCGGCACGGACGAATTGTTCTGACTTTCGCGGCATGATCATGTCGGTTCTGCGATGATGCGGTCGACCACTTTCCACGGCCGTCTTCTGACGCTGAAGGGTCGCGGCGGCGATTGTGGCTCACCCCTTCGACCTAGGGCCGAGAGGATGGCGAGCCGCGACCGGGCACACTGTCGATGTGACCAGCGCGAATGACGATTGGGAAAAGCGGATCTCCGAGCTGTGGGCCGTGATCGATGACCACGACGAGAACGAGTTCGTCAAGCTGATCGACGGTTTGGTCGCCGAGTTGCCGCCAGGGAGCGCTGTTGGCCTCTTCGAGCGTGGTGCGGCACTCGATTCGACCGGTCATTCCGACCTCGCGATACCGTTATACAAGGCCGCACTCGATGCAGGGTTAGTCGGCGTGCGTCGGCGGCGCGCCATCATTCAGATGTCGAGCTCGCTCCGGAACATCGGGAAGGCCCATGACGCCGTCGCATTGCTCACGGTCGAACTCGATGGCGAGACCGACGCGCTCACCGGCGCGGTTCGAGCATTCCTCGCCCTCGCGCTCGCGGATGTCGGGCGCGAGCGCGAAGCCGTCGGCGTGGCGCTCGCGGCGCTATCCGAGTACCTGCCGCGCTACAACAGATCAGTCGCTCGCTACGCGCAAGAGCTCATCGCGGAATAAGTCCGGCTTCCAGTCGCCGCGACCCATTCTGATTCTGGAAAGATGGCTGGCTTTTCTTCAGCCCAGGCGCGGCGGGGCCGCTGCTGGTCGAGGAGTTCGAGGTGCTTTCGCGCTGGCGGGATCCTGCGCCCGAGGACGACCGTTGGGGCGCGTTGGGCACCCGCCGCGGGAAAACACCCCTCCCCGGCGAGAAGACGTCCCAGGCATGATAGGCGGACTTCGGAACACGGCTGACTTGCGCGCCGCAACGCGTAAGGCGGCGCTACGTCTGCAGGCCCAGCTGGAGCGTGAGATGCACGAGAGAAAGTTGCCGATCCCATTCATCCGCGACGGCGTACTCTACCGGCGTTCGGAAGAAGGCACCGTCGCCGTCAGCTAGGCCGCGCCTCTTGGTCGTAGCCGGCACAAACGGGGCTGGCAAGACGACGCTAATCGAGCTGTTGCCTTCGATTGTTGTGGGCGATCGTGTCGATCCCGATCAGATTGCATTGACGATTCGGGGCGGAGCGTCCCCCGGAACTACGCTTGCAGCGGGCCGCATCGCGTTGCAACGCATCTCCGCGGCGCTTCGAAACGCGCGCGATCTCACAATCGAAACGACTCTCGCCGGGCGCCAGCCCCTTGAGTTGGTGGCCCGTGCTCGCGAGTTGGGTTATCACGTGAGCCTGATATTCGTTGGAACCTCCGATGCGCGGCTGAACGTCGATCGGATTCGGCGCCGAATCGAAGCGGGAGGGCACGCAATAGCTGAGGCCGATGTACATCGTCGGTATGCTCGTAGCCTCGAGCATCTTCTGCAAGCCGCCTCATTGGCGGATAGCATTGCCGTATATGATAACTCCGGTGAACCGCGCGATCTACGCATAATATACGATCGCGATGGACGATTGGAGCGCACGGCTGACGATGCCCCGGCCTGGTTCACGGCGCTCGGTTCGCTGCCGTGCCCGCCTTGAGTGCAAGCACGAGCCCAGTATGAGACATTCAAAAAATGGGTCGGGCGCTAGCCCGAGCCATCCTTTTCCTCGCCGGGTGAGATTGTGGCGCACCCTTCGACAAGCTCAGGGTGACACGCGCACACATTATTCGCTCTTCCGAAGTAGCTCGCGGGTCCGGGCGGCGGGCGGCTAAAAACGCCGGCTACATCGGGTGAATGTCGGTCGCTTCTTGCGGCGGCGTCTTCAGCGAGACCCACTTCAGGTGGCCGGACGTCTCGGTGAAAGCGGCGTGCGCAGTCCCTTTGGGGATCACGACTACCGTGCCGGGCTTCAGATTCACCTGATGGTCACCGAGCCACTCGGTCCCCGAGCCTTCCAGAACGATTTGAATCTCGTTGGCGTCGGCGTAATAGTGCTTGACCGCGTTCCCCCGTTTGGACCGCGGCCGTCATGCCATCGGCGACGACGACGGTTTTGGAGAGAAGGTTCGGGAACATCGCGGACGACTTTGGGTAACTGTCGGCAGTCATCGCGGCGGTGTCGATGGTCTACGGGTGCGCGCTAGAACACGACCCTTCCGATGGAGTTGCCGTTTGCGTTTGCGTACCACATGCTGCCGTCTGGGCCGATTCTTAGTGTGCTGAACTCGCTGTTGGTTGGAATGAAGCTTGGGATTCGGAACGTTTGCATCGTGCCTTTTGCTGTGATGCGGCCGAGCTCGGCGTAGCCGATTCCGAAGTAGATTGCGCCGTCAGGGCCCGTGACGATCGACATGCCGTTCGCGTGGCCCGGGAAGATGTTCGGGAACTCCGTGATCACACCGGCTGTCGTGATGCGGCCGATCGCCACTCCGCCGTAGTCGATGAACCACAGCGCGCCGTCGGGTCCGTTGGTGATTCCGAGCGGATGGCTTACGGTCTGGCCCGGGAGCGGCGTGACGGGATATTCGGTGATGCTGCCGGCCGTCGTAATCCGGCCGATCTTGCCGCCGTTGTACTCGGTGAACCACAGGGCACCGTCCGGGCCTGCGACGATCCCTTGGGCGGACGCGCTAGCCGTCGGGATCGGGAAGGCGGTCTCCGCGCCGGACGGCGTGAATTGCGCGATCGCGTTGCCGGATGCATCGGGCGCCCACAGGTCGTGATCCGTCCCGAGCGCCATCGAA
Organism: Vulcanimicrobiota bacterium; assembly: GCA_030947665.1. Classification (GTDB taxonomy): domain Bacteria; phylum Vulcanimicrobiota; class Vulcanimicrobiia; order Vulcanimicrobiales; family Vulcanimicrobiaceae; genus Vulcanimicrobium. The sequence goes on from JALZBE010000122.1 coordinate 3,430, forward strand.
TACAACGGGTGCATCTGGTTCGGCGTCTTGATGGAGGTGCTGGTGAGGGTGCCGGCCGTCGTGATTTGGTCGAAGGCTTCTTGTAGCAGCGAGACGTCGCTGAAGTACACGTTTCCGTCGGCGCCGGACGCGATCGCGTACGGTGACCCCGGTGCGGAATATTCCGAGAACGCACCCGCCGTCGTGATGCGGCCGATCTTGCCCGCCGGGCCTTCCGTAAACCAGAGCGCGCCATCGGGGCCGCTGGTCAGGTCGCGCGGGTTCGAGCCGAACGTCGGTATTTTGAAATCGACGACTTGCGGCGTCGGGATGAGCTCGCCGGTCGCGCTGGTGACGGCAGGGTTCGCCGGAACGCGCGCGGTGACGATCGCCGACGCGGTTTCACCGCCAATCCACGCGCCGTTGTACGCGATCGTCGGCGGCGGGTCGCCCGGCGCGGCGATCGTCGTGGCCGACAGCGCCGTTGCGCCCGACGTGTCGGAGTTGCTCAGCGCGATCGGATTGTCGTACGTACCCGGACCGATGATCGTCCTGCCGCCGGCGTCGAACGCTTTCACCTGCAGGGTGACGGTCGCGGGCGCGTTGACCGGCGGATTCGCTTGGTCGAACGACACCTGCAGCGACGCGATCACGCCGTCCAACGTCAGCATTACCACGTTCGCCTGACCTTCGACGATGGTCGCCGTCGTCTGACCGGCCGACACTGTGTTGCCGGTGCCGTCGGGCTTGTCGTTGAGGGACACGGCGAACGTATTGACGCCGATCGCCGCGGGGACGGTTCCGGCACACTGCGACGCGACGCACGTGACCACGGTTCGCATCCCCGCCCCGCCCGCGGGCGTTACGTTGACCACAGCCGATTGCGTAGCCGGCGAGACATATGCCGGCCTGTGCTTGCGAGCGGTCGTGCTCGCGCTCGGAACCGTGATGGAGAACGCCACGGGAACTTGCTTGGCGCTCGCGGGGAGCCGTGCGGGCACCGTCGACGAGGTGCCGCCGCCGCATCCGGCAAGCAGCACGGCCGCACCCAGAAAAGCTCCGCCGACGTGACGAGAAGTTCCATACACCATCCCTTTCAGCATCGGCCGCCGGGTGCCGACGTGACGAGAAGTTCCGTACACCATCCCTTTCAGCATCGGCCGCCGGGTTCGGATTCTGCAAAGGCGGCGGGCCCTCGGTCAGGGTAGGCGGCGGGCGGCCGATAGGACGGAGGTGACGCCTTGCGTCGACCCCGAGTATTCGCGTTGGCTGCAACGGAACGCCACGTCTTCGGTCCTCATTTATAGCGGGCTGATCGCGGTTTTGCTTCCGGCGTTCCATTTTTTGCTCGTCGCGCTGCCGGGGGTCCCGCCCGGGTCGGACTCGCTGGCCTTGCGCTGCGGCCCAGCGGTCTTCTCCCTCGTCGTGGCGGGGTCGCTCTGGGTGTTCAAGCCGCTCCGGCGGTATGCGGTGATGCTTCAGTTTCTGAACATAGCCCCGGCCGTCATCGTGATCTCCATGCTCACCGTGAACAGCGGCAACCACTACGCGTACGTCGCGGCCGCCGCGTCATCGCGCGAAGCGGGGCCGTGCGCTGGGTCGAGCTCCATGGAAAGTACGAATACGACGAGGCCGGCCGTCCGGTTCACTGGGTCGGCGCCGTCCTCGACATCACGGCGCGAAAGCACGCCGAAGCATCGCTCGTGCGTCTCGCGCGCAACGATGCGCTGACGGGGCTACCCAATCGCACGACGGTGCACGAGCTGCTCACCGCCGAGATCGCCCGTGCAACGCAAACGGCGTCGCAATGCGCCGTCGCCTTTCTCGACCTCGACCGATTCAAGGACATCAACGACACGCTCGGGCACAACGTCGGCGACCAGCTGCTGCAGGAGCTGAGCCGCCGCGTCTCCACCGTGCTCGGAGCAGCGGGCGTCGTGGGACGCTGAGGCGGCGACGAGTTCATCGCCATCGTTCCCGGTGTTCGCGACTACGCCCACGTCGAGGAGCTCGCGCGGAGATTCATTCGCGCGATCTCGGAACCGGTTTGCGTCGACGACCTGGAGCTGGCGATCAGCGCGAGCGTCGGCATCGCGATGTATCCCCGTGACGGCACCGAAGCCGGCGTGCTCATTCGCAATGCCGACACCGCGATGTACAAGGCGAAGCAGGACCTCGGCCGCGGCTACGCCTTCTTCAGCGACGAGCTGTACGCCGCGGCGTCGCGGCGCCACTACATTCAGAACGAGCTGCACCGCGCGATCACCGACGGCGGCCTCGAGCTTCACTATCAGCCCATCGTCGATGCCGCGAACGGTCACGTCGTTGCCGCCGAAGCGCTCGTGCGGTGGACGGACCCGACAGGGCGAATGCGGTTGCCCGACGAGTTCATCGCCGTCGCCGAAGACACCCGCATCATCATCCCGCTCGGCGCGTGGGTGTTCAATGCCGCCTGCGAGCGTGCCGCGCTGTGGCAGCGCAGCGGCATCCGCATTCGCGTCGCCGTCAACGTGTCACCGCGTCAGTTCGAGCACCCGGATTTCGTCGACATGGTAGCGCGCGCACTGCGCACCACCGGCGCCGACCCCACGCTGCTCGAAATCGAGATCACCGAAGCGGCGATCATGTCGAGTGCGGAACCCGTGCTCGCGACGCTGCAGGCGATCCACCGCATGGGAATTCGCGTGGCAATCGACGACTTCGGCACCGGCTACAGCAGCTTCGCATACCTCAAGCGCTTCGCGGTCGATTCGCTCAAGATCGATCGCACGTTCGTCGAGGGCATCGAGCACGAAGAGAATTTCGCGATCGCGCGCTCGATCCTCAGCGTCGCGCACACGCTGGGTCTGCCGGTCACGGCCGAAGGCATCGAGACACCGGGCCAAAGCGACATCATGGCCGACCTCGGCTGCGACCGGCTGCAAGGCTTTCACTACGGGCGGCCCGTGCCGGTCGAGGAGTTCGAGGCACTGTTCGCGCCCGCGCTCGTTTCCGCGACGGGCAAGATCGTGGCGCACCCTTCGTCCTGGTCACCTCAGCAGTAAACCGGCACTGCGTCGCCGGGGTCGGGGTTGGGATCGCTGGCGTGCCGCCGCCGGTGCTACCGCCGCCGCTTGAGGGGATCGGGTCAAGCAATGCTGCCAGACGCTCGGTGGGCCTAAGCTGACTCACAGCGCAGGGCCTTATGACCCAAAGAGGCTTACTCAGCGAGCAAACTGGGTAAGTTACCCTGCTTGAGGAAGATAGAGAGCAGCACGGTCACAACGTCGCTAGCATTTACGCTAATGTCTCCTATTTCAGGGACGAGTTTGGCACATTAGACTAGGAGCAAACCCTTGAGAACAATGTACCAACCTCTTGCGCTCGTTGCGCTTTTTTCTGTGGCTGCGTGTAGCGGAGCCGGAAGTTCGAATTCCGCGGTTCCAGCGGGGTCGACCGCGGCTCAAATGCAATCTCGCGCGTTGCAGAAGCATTCTAAAGCCGCTGCAGGCAGTTACACGCTGTTCGGGGACGCGATCCTCGTTCATCCGGGCCACAACTCGCCGACCGCGGCGCAAGCGAGCTACAGCGCCGACGGCCCATACGGC